>HF972680.1:0-4261 GCA_000432995.1 Clostridium sp. CAG:1013 | reverse complement strand
AGCTGGCGGTACTCTTAGACTATTAGTGTATTAACAACTGATTCGCCTGGGGTGATTTACAGTCCTCAGGCGGTAAAATCATTCCTTCAGCCGGTAGCACCCCCGGCCAGTTTTGATAATCAGGCCCTCGTCGCATAGCTTTTTCAAAACCCGCTGGAGCTGGCGGCGGCTGCAATGAAGAGCCTGAAAGGCCTGATTCACCGAAGAAATGGTATGGTCCGTCTGGATCTTTCCCAGAAAAAACAGCACCTTCTCCTCCAGGGTCTGGGCGGAGGCGGTCATCACGGCGGACAGGGACAGTTTCCCCGCCAGCTGACGCAATACGAATCGCAGAAACACCGGGTCATTCTCCAGGATATCCAGGTTCTCCCGAAACGGCATGGCAAGGCAGAGCACCGTTTCTGCGGCCTCGATATAGAAGGACTGATTGCCCGCGCCGCTGAATTCCATATCCCCCAGCAAAGTCCCACTGGATGCCTTGGAAATGTAGCGGATGGAGCCGTCCTCAGTGAGGTTGTAGATGGATACGCTTCCCCTTACTAGGATATAAAAGCGGTCAAGGGGCTTAAGCGGATCGTTGAGGATCTCCCCCTTCTCAAATTCCACCAGCTTTATCACCGGAGGCCGCTGCCGGAAATGAGCTTGCTGCTCCCCAAAGAAGTATTCCAGCCGGTCTTTCTCCACGATTTCTTTCACCTTAGGCACCTCTTTTCCCTTTCATTGTGCCATATGACACAAACAATTGCAACCAGAATTCCTATAATTGAAACAGCACAGTCTTGTGGAGGGTACAACTATGGATTCTTTTTTCGACACAAAACACTTATACCGCAGTTATTTCAAGATGGCGTTCCCGGTAGTTCTGGGACTGGTGGTCTCGCTGGTCTACAATCTGGCAGACACTTTTTTCATCGCCCGCACCAACGACACCAACTTGATTGCCGGCGTATCGCTTTGCGCACCGGTCTTCACCGCTCTGATGGCCTTTGGCAACATTTACGGTCAGGGCGGCAGCTCTCTCATCTCCCGGCTGTTGGGAAAACAGGACGTGGAAGGCGTGAAACGGGTCAGTTCCTTCTGCTTTTACATTGCCCTGGCCACCGGAGTAGTGCTGGCTGTAGTCATGACGGTGTTCCACCGTCCCCTGCTGACTCTTCTGGGAGCGGACGCCGACACCATGGCCCATGCCTTTCAGTACTATATCGTGCTGGTGGTCTGCGCGCCCATTATCGTGCTCAGCTTTATCCACTCCAACCTGGTCCGCTGTGAGGGCATGTCTACCCAGTCCATGATCGGCACAGTGCTGGGAACGGTGGTCAACATCATCCTGGACCCCATCCTCATTTCCGTGGCGGGCATGGGGGCCATGGGCGCGGCAATCGCCACGGTGATCGGCTATCTCTGCAGCGTCCTCTATTTTCTCTGGCTGCTCCACAATAAAAGCCGCTGTCTGTCTGTCAACCTTGCGCTCTGCCGTGTCAGCGGCGAGGAGCTGCGACAGATTTTAGGCGTAGGTGTGACAGCTGCGTTGAGCAATCTTATGCAGAGTCTTTGCGTCATCGTAGTCAACCAGTTCTTGCTGCCCTACGGTAACGACAAGATCGCCGCCATGGGCATCGTGCTAAAAGTCAACATGATCGCCCAGCTGGTCCTCACCGGCTTCGCCTTTGGCGGTGTGCCACTCTTTGGGTATTTGTACGGCGCGCAGCTCCGGTCGGAAATGAAAAAGTTAGTGCGCTTCTGCCTGAGCTTTCTGTCTGCCCTCTCTTTGATGCTGACGGCAGTCCTATGCCTCTTCGCTTCCCCCCTCATGGGGGCCTTTGTGAAGGACTCGGACATGATCACCACGGGTGCGGAGATGCTCCGCTGGCAGGCGGTCTCTACGGTGTTTGCCGGTATCGTACTGCTGCTGACTGTGCTATTCCAGGCAGTGGGCAAGGTGGGGCCCTCCTTCGTACTGTCCATCAGCCGCCAGGGCGTGGTCTTTGTGGTAGCGTTGTTGGTGTGCGTGAGGCTCTTTGCCTACAATGGCGTACTCATGGGCCAAGCAGTGGCGGACGTTATCAGCGCCCTTATCGCCCTGGGCCTTCTGGTGCGCTGTAATCCCATGAGGCAGGACCAGCTGGGGTCATAAGTCAAAATCATCGGCTAAACCAGGTCATCTGATTTGATCCAGCCGCCCTGATTGAATGGCATCCAAATTCTCCCTGATCCACACATCATTTCCGATGACAATATCACCCTTGTTGTCCCAGGCTCTGGCCACCTGCTTCCGATCCAGTCTCCACGCCTAAAAGAAAATGGGAAAGGGATAGGTGGAGACGCCGCACCTAAATCGCACATATTTCTAGCGCCTGTTTCGCTAACGCTCCCCATGAAAAACCGCACTCAGTTATGCTGGGTGCGTTTTTTTCTTTTGCCTATTTATTCAAAGCAGTTATCGCACCATTGCCAGCACCTAGAAAATCGAAACAGAAGCAACCCGGGACTGGAAATAGCAAGGGACCTGTGCTATAATCAATGCGTCGTATAAAAAAGAAGGAACCGTTTTTTTGACGATTCCCGGTTGCAAGAAATTTGCTGTGCAGTGAAAAAAAGTAGCTGCACGCAGTCCCAAATAGATGAAAAAGGGAAAGGAGTCACCCGTATGCCCTGTACAACGATTTTGGTCGGCAAGAAAGCCAGCCATGACAACTCAACGATTATTGCCCGCAATGATGACGGCGGATTTGAAGCCAAGCGCATTTTGACTCACCCGGCCAGGGAGAAGGCCACCACATACAAAACTGTCATCTCTCACCTGACAGTGGAACTCCCGGGGAACGCCATGCGCTATACCGACTGCCCCAACGTGACAAAGACCAATGGCGTATGGCCTGCCTGCGGCATCAATGAGGCCAACGTGGCCATGACCGCCACGGAGACCATCACCAGCAACGCCCGGGTTATCGGCGCTGACCCCTATGTCCGGTACCAGAAAAAGAAAAACCGCAACGCCAAAGAGGTTCCCGGTGGAATTGGCGAAGAGGACCTGGTGACCCTGGTGCTTCCCTATATTCATTCTGCCCGGGAAGGCGTGCTTCGCACCGGCGCGCTGCTGGAGCAGTATGGCACCTATGAACCCAATGGCATGGCATTTGCGGATGCCGAAGAAGTCTGGTGGCTGGAAACCATCGGCGGCCATCACTGGATCGCTAGACGGGTGCCGGATGATCGGGTGGTCATCATGCCTAACCAGTTTGGTCTGGATCATTTTGACTTTGCGGATGCTTACGGGGAGCAGAGGGAACATCTTTGCTCCAAGGACCTGCGGGAGTTCGTGGAAAAGTACCACCTGGCCCTGGATACAGGCGCGGATTTCAACCCCAGACTGGCCTTTGGTTCTCATTCCGATGCTGACCACATTTACAATACGCCCCGCGCCTGGTTCATGGCCCGGTATTTCCTGCCCCGCACTTACAAGTGGGATGGAGATAACGCGGACTTCACCCCGGAGAGCAACGACATTCCTTGGTCTTTTGTGCCGGAGCGCAAGGTGACGGTAGAGGATGTGCGGTATTTGCTGGGATCCTATTACCAGGGAACGCCCTTCAATCCCTATGACAAGAACGCTGCGTGCAAGGGTAAGTACCGCACGATTGGCGTGCCCAACAGCGATGTTTGCGGGATCATGCAGATCCGCGGCGATTTGCCGGAGGCAATTCAGGGTGTGGAGTGGCTGTCCATGGGTGGCAGCGGCTTCACGGCATGCTTCCCGGTATACGCCAATGTGACGGAGTTCCCCAAGTACCTCAGTGGTACTACGGAAACAGTTTCCACGGACAGCATGTACTGGCACAGCCGACTCATTGCCGCGCTGACGGACGCCCATTTTGGAAATGCTCTGTTGTTTGACGAGCGGTATGTAAATGCCGTGATGAATCGCGGACAGCAGTTCCTATACGAGTACGATGAGAAGATCCAGCAGGGCGAGTCTGTTGAAATCCTGAAGGAAGCCAACAGCAAGATTGCTGACATGGTGAAGGAAGAGTCGGACAAAGCCCTTTCCCAGATTCTCAAAAACGCCTCCGAGCACATGAAGATCCGTTATCACAGAGGGGATAACTAATCGGACAAACAATAAATACAGAAAACAAAGCAGCACCAGCCGCCTGAACATCAGTGGGCTGGTGCTGTTTCCTTTCTATTCAGAGAAAAATAGGGTATTAAATGTTTTCAACCTATTTTGAGAACACCGAAAGCCACCACCGGTTTGACCAGT
>HF972679.1:1912-16936 GCA_000432995.1 Clostridium sp. CAG:1013 | reverse complement strand
GGCAGCGAAGCAGTGGACTGAGTCCGGTTTCAAGACGCGGGGCCGTGCGCTGCGCTTACTCCCAGCGGCAGAAACCGAAAGATCGCTGTCCGCGGGAACTAACGGCGCGGACGCGCGCTGATGACTACCTCAGGCGCGGCGTTAAGCCGCCGCCCCATAGCGCGACTGAAAGTTCTTTGGCTTACCTTTCTCGAAAGAAAGGTAAGTGGTACGCCGAATGGCGTGCCCTTTGGCGGCTTTTCCTTCTGGGAAAGCCGAGAAAGGAGATGTAATTCCCTATGTCAGACAACCAGAACCGGGTGGAATTCACCCGGGAAATGAAAAAAGACTACACCATCATCACCCCTAACATGGCTCCCATCCACTTTGAGCTGATCAAGAACGTGCTGGAGAGCTTTGGGTTCCACATCGAGCTGCTGCGCACCACTGGCCGGGAGATCGTGGACGAGGGGCTCAAATATGTTCACAACGACACCTGCTATCCCGCTCTGCTGTCCATCGGCCAGCTGATGCACGCCCTCCACAGCGGCAAGTACGACCTGCACAAGGTGGCCCTCATCATGACCCAGACCGGCGGCGGGTGCCGTGCATCCAACTACATCCACCTGCTGCGGAAGGCCCTGAAAAAGGACGGCCTGGATTTCATCCCCGTCATCTCTGTGAACTTGTCCGGGTTGGAGTCAAACTCCGGGTTTAAGATCACCCTGCCCATGATCCGCCGGGCTATCGCCGCCCTGACCTACGGCGATCTGCTGATGCTGTTGAAAAACCAGACCAAACCCTACGAGGTCAACCCCGGGGAAAGCGACGGCCTGGTGAAGAGCTGGATCCAGAAGCTTACAAAGCTCTTCGAGCAGGGCAAGGCCTTCTCCCAACGGGAAGTGCGGCAGTATTTCGACCAGATCGCCCAGTCCTTCGCCGACGTAAAGCGTCGGGACGTGGTCAAGACCAAGGTGGGCGTGGTTGGCGAGATCTACGTGAAGTATTCTCCCCTGGCCAACAACGATCTGGAGCAGTTCCTCTTCGAGCAGGACTGCGAGGTAATGGTGCCGGGCATTCTGGCCTTTATGATCTTCAAGGTGGATAACCGCCTGGAGGACATCAACCTTTACGGAGGCAACCAGGCCAAGAAGCAGGTGTGCACCCTGCTGAAGTGGTACTTCACCAAGTACGAGACCGACCTGATTGCCGCCGTGAAGAAGTTTCCCCAGTTCACCGCCCCCGCTCCCTACACTCATTTGAAGGAGCTGGCCGGAAAGGTGATCGGCTACGGCTGCAAGATGGGCGAAGGCTGGCTGCTCACTGCTGAGGCCATGGAGCTGGTGGAGAGCGGCTACGGCAACGTGGTATGCGCTCAGCCCTTCGGCTGCCTGCCCAATCACATCGTGGGCAAGGGCATGATCCGCAAGGTGAAGAACATCTATCCCCAGGCAAACATCGTGCCCATCGACTACGACCCCAGCGCCACCCAGGTGAACCAGGAAAACCGCATCAAGCTGATGCTGGCGGTGGCAAGGGAAAACGCCAGGGACCAGGAAGAAAGCCCCAAAACCGCTGGGAAATCGTCCCAGGGACAGGCGGCTCCCGCCCAGGCGTAATCATTCATAGGTATCCGCTCCGGCGGTCTTTTTCGGAGAGCGTTCCGGAGTGAATATAAGGAGATTCTCAGGAAAAGAGAGGAAGTTGTATATGGCACAGCGAAAGGTGATCCTCAGCGCGGACAGCACCTGCGACTTGGGCGAAGAACTCAAGGCCCGGTACGACGTGCAGTATTACCCCTTCCACATCATTTTGGAGGGGAAAGATTACCAGGACAACGTGGACATCCACGTTCAGGACATCTACCAGGCCTACTGGGACCGGAAAGCTCTTCCCCGGACGGCGGCCATCAACGTGCAGGAGTACGTGGACTACTTCAAGCCCTGGGTAGACCAGGGATACGACGTGATCCACTTCTGCCTGGGCGGGGCGTTGTCCAGCTCCCAGCGCAACTGCGTGCTGGCGGCCCGGGAACTAAACGGCCATGTGTTCCCCATCGACAGCTGCAACCTGTCCACCGGCATCGGCTTGCAGATCATCGAGGCGGGAGAGCGGATCCAGGCGGGAATGCCCGCTGCGGAGATCGCTCAGGCCATGGAGAAGATCATCCCCAACTGTCACGCCAGCTTTGTGCTGGACACCCTGGAATTCATGCGGGCCGGAGGACGGTGCTCCACCATTGTGGCGGTAGGCGCTAACCTGCTGGCTCTCAAACCCTGCATTGAGGTGGACAATTCCGACGGCTCCATGCACGTGGGCAAGAAATACCGGGGCACCCTGAAAAAAGTGCTGCCTCAGTACGTGCGGGACAAGCTGAATCAGTATCCCAACATCAAGCGGGACCACTTGTTCATCACCCACTCCTCCATTGACCAGAGCTACGTGGAGCTGGTGCGGGAGACGGTCCAGGAGATGATGGAATTCAAAGAGGTCCACATCACCACCGCCAGCTGTACCATTTCCGCTCACTGCGGGCCCAATACCCTGGGCATCCTATTCGAGACGGAATAACCCCAAACAAAAAGACTGCCGCCTGGACGGGGCGGTCTTTTTTTGTTCTGGGCGTTCTCTGGAAAAATCCCTTGGGACAGTTTGAGTCTTTTTGCGTAAATCGCTGAAATTGGCGAATCAGGGCTCAAATTGGAAATTTCCCATTGCACTTTCAAAAACCGTTGTGTAATATGATATCTGTTTATCATGGCAAAATGTTCTACGGAGGTGTTCGCCTTTGACCAAAGATATGACCACAGGCTCCCCCATGAAGCTGGTGTTCAATTTCGCTATCCCCCTCATGTTCGGCAACCTATTCCAGCAGTTTTATTCCATGGTGGACACCATCATCGTGGGACGGTTCTTGGGCACCAACGCCCTGGCCGCAGTGGGTTCCACCGGTTCCATCAACTTCCTGATCCTGGGCTTCTGCCTGGGCACCTGCGCCGGATTCGCCATCCCCGTGGCTCAGTGCTTTGGTTCCAAGGATATCAAGGATCTGAAACGCTTTGTGGGGAACATCATTTGGCTGGCGGGAGGATTTACTGTGGTGTTTACCATCGCCACAGTGGTGCTGTGCCGGCCCATCCTCCAATGGATGGCCACCCCGGAGGACATCATTGACGACGCCTACCGCTATATTGTGGTCATTTTCCTGGGCATACCCACCATCGTGTTTTACAACGTCCAGGCGGGCCTTCTCCGGGCTTTGGGAGACAGTCGCACCCCGGTGGTGTTTCTTGTCATTGCCTCCCTGCTGAACATCGTCCTGGACCTGGTGCTGATCCTGGTGATCCCCATGGGCGTAGCTGGCGCTGCCTGGGCCACGGTCATCTCTCAGGGCATCTCCGGTCTGGCCTGCTTGGCCTTTATCTGGAAGAAATTCCCCTTGCTCCACGTTTCCCGGGACGACCTGGTTCCCCGGAAGCGTTACATGAAGCGTCTGCTCTCCATGGGCGTTCCCATGGGACTGCAAAGCTCCATCACTGCTGTGGGCAGTATTTTGCTGCAAACCTCCGTCAACGGATTGGGCTCCGTGGTGGTGGCCGCGGTCACCGCCGCCAGCAAGCTGTATCAGCTGTTTGGCTGTGTATTTGATGCTTTGGGCGTGGCCATGTCCACTTACGGTGGCCAGAACATCGGCGCCCGCCGGGGAGACCGGATCTTCTACGGGCTGCGGGCGGGAATGGTCATTGGCAGTGTGTACTCCCTGCTGGCCTTCTGTGCCATCTTCTTCTTTGGACGCCCCATGGTCCAGTTGTTCGTGGAAAGCAGTGAAACGGTCATCATTGACCAGGCGTACCAGTTCATGCTGATCCAGGTGTCCTTCTTCATTCCCCTGGCAGCGGTGAACGTGATCCGGCTGCTGATTCAAGGCATGGGATACAGCAAGCTGGCGGTATTCGCCGGGGTGTTCGAGATGATCGCCCGAGGCACCTTTGGTCTGTTCCTGGTACCTGCCTTTGGGTTCAACATGGCTTGCTTTGCCAGCCCCGCCGCTTGGATCCTGGCCGACTGCTTCCTGATTCCCGCTTACCTGAAAGTGATGAAGCACGTAAAACAGTACGGCTACTAAAAATAAAAACGCTCCCTGGGTCTCTTTTCGGCCCAGGGAGTTTTTTTTATGGTCCCGGCTCAAAGACCGGCTGTTTTCCAAAAGAAATGGGGATGCCCAAAGGCATCCCCGTAATATGTTGTTAGGAAATTTAAATACCCAGCAGACCGGACACGGCGTTCTTCATCTTGTCGATTTCCTGGAGAGATTCCTCCATGGTAGCGCCCTTGCCGAACAGGTAGATCTTGATCTTGGGCTCGGTGCCGGAGGGACGGACGATCACCTTGCAGCCGTTTGCCAAGCGATACTCCAGCACGTTGGACTTGGGCAGGTCGATGACGCCTTCCTTGTCCCCGTAAGCCATGGATTCCTGATAGTCGCTGCGGCCCACCACCTGGATACCGGCGATCTCGGTGGGAGGAGTCTGCCGCAGAGTGGCCATGATGTTCTGCATGGTCTTCATGCCGTCCTCGCCCTCAAAGCCGAAGTTCAGGGTGGCGTTCTGATAGTAGCCATAGGTGTTGTACAGGTCGTTCATCACGTCCACCAGAGTCTTGCCCTGGCGCTTGTAGTAAGAGGCCATTTCGCAGATGAGCATGCTGGCAGCCACTGCGTCCTTATCCCGGACATAGCCGCCGGGCAGGTAGCCGTAGCTCTCCTCGAAGCCCAGCAGGAAGCTCTCATCGCTGCCCTCTTTCTGCTCCAGATCGGCAATGATGTCGCCGATGTACTTGAAGCCGGTCAGGCAGCGGCGCATCTCCACGCCGTACTTCTTGGCGATGGGATCCACCATGTCGGTGGAAACGATAGTGGTCACGGCCACGGGATGAGCGGGCAGCTTGCCCTGCTCCTGTCTCGCCTGAGCGATGAAGTTCAGCAGCAGGATACCCACCTCGTTGCCGGTCATCAGCACATATTCGCCGCCCTGGTTCACAGCGATGCCTACACGGTCGCTGTCAGGGTCGGTGGCCAGCAGCAGGTCGGGCTGGACCTTCTCGCACAGCTCCAGGCCCTTCTGGAGGGCTTCCCGGAACTCGGGGTTGGGATAGGGGCAGGTGGGGAAGTTGCCGTCGGGCTCGCTCTGCTCGGGCACAATGGTCACGTCCTTGATGCCGATCCGGTCCAGGATGCGGGTGACGCACACCTTGCCGGCGCCGTTCAAGGGAGTGTACACCAGCTTCAGGTTGCTGGCGTCGTCGATGAGGCTCTCTTTATACACGTCCTCCAGGAAGGCATTCACGGTCTCTTCGCCGATATACTCGATGAGGCCCTGCTTCATGCCCTCTTCAAAGTCCATCTTCTTCACACCGGCGAAGATATCGATAGACTTGATCTCGGCCAAAATGCCGTCAGCCATGTCGGCAGTGACCTGGCAGCCGTCGCTGCCGTAGGCCNNCCGTCGCTGCCGTAGGCCTTATAGCCGTTGTACTTGGCGGGGTTGTGGCTGGCGGTGACGCAGATACCCGCGTCGCACTTCAAATGCCGCACCGCGTAGGAAAGGGCGGGAGTGGGCATCAGCTGGGGATAGATGTAAGCCTTGATGCCGTTGGCGGCCAGCACAGCAGCGGACTGCTGGGAGAACAGCACGCCCTTGTTGCGGCTGTCGTAAGCGATGGCCACGGACTGGGGCTTGCCTTCGCTGTGCTTGAGCAGGTAATTGGCCAGACCCTGAGTGGCCTGACGCACGGTGTAAACGTTCATGCGGTTAGTGCCCGCGCCGATAACGCCCCGCAGACCTGCGGTGCCGAATTCCAGACTCTGATAAAAACGGTCATTGATTTCATCATCCTGGCCCTGGATAGACTGGAGCTCCTCGGTAAGATCCTGGTCGTCCAGCGGCTGCTGAAGCCATCTTTCATATTCTGTCATGTGAAACCGTCCCTTCCTTTCTGAACGCCTGGAAAGCGTCAGAGATATTGCTTAGATTTCTAAAATTAAGATTACCATTTTTTGTGCGCCATGTCAACTCGAAACAAGGCGGCTTTACGGAAGTTTCACAATATTTGTAACAATCCCCTGGGGGGTAATGTCCACTGTTCCGTAGGTGCCGGGCCAGCCGCTCAGGCTTCCCGGGTTCATCAAATACAGCCCGTCCTCATAGTCGGTGAGGGCGTTGTGGGTGTGACCGAACAGGGCCACTTGGGCTCCCCGCTCCCTGGCAGCGCATACATAGGTGTACAGCCCGGATTTCACCCCGTACAGGTGACCGTGGGTGTAGAAGATCTTCACCCCGTCTGCGGTGAATTCTCCCGCCGGCGGCAGAGAGGAGGCAAAATCACAGTTGCCCCGCACTCCTAAGAACATCTTCTCCGGGAAGGAACGCTTGGCCCTGACCCATTCTTCCTCCCCGTCTCCCAAATGGATGACCACCTCCGCCTTGGGCTGAGCCAAAATGGCCCGGCGCAGGTTGCCATCGTTGCCGTGGCTGTCCGATACCACCAAGATCCGCATGATCTATCTCCCTTTCTTCCCGAATGTACGATCACTGTCATTTCTTTCCCCCCGCCGCATACTATGAATTGGTACGGTCTTTCGGCCGGCCATGCCACGTGAAAGGGGGGAACTCACGGGAATGAGCCAAACACCCGACAACAAACAGCTGGAAGCTCTGCTGAAGCTCACCGCCCAGCGCATGGGCACCACGCCCCAAGCCTTGAAGGACGCCGCCCAGCGGGGGGATTTTTCCCACATTCTGGGAAACGCCTCCGGTCAGGACAGCGCTGCGCTCCAAAAGGTGCTCTCCGACCCGGAAGCCGCTAAAAAACTGCTTTCCACGCCCCAAGCCCAGAAGCTGTTCCAGCTTTTCGGAAACCAGGGCAAGTAACCGGCCGCAAACGCCGAGAAAGGGGGCGCTCCCATGGACGACCTAAACCAACAGCTTCAAAAGATCCTTTCCGACCCCCAAGCCATGGGGCAGATCCAAAGCCTGCTGGGCTCTCTGGGGAACAGCCAGGAGGAGGCCCCCGCCCCGGCGGCCCAAACTTCCTCCGGGCCAGACCTTTCCTCTCTGTTGGGAGCTTTGGGAGGGGGAACACCTGCCCCCGCTCAAAACGAAACCTCCCTGGCGGGGATCACACCTCAGACTCTCTCCGCCATGACCCGGCTCATGCCTTTACTGAGCCAGGCCAACCGGGAGGACGACGCCACCCGGCTTCTCCGAGCCCTCCGGCCCTTGCTGGGGGAATCCCGGCAGAAGAAGGTGGATGAAGCCATCCGCATTTTGCAAATGCTGCGTCTGCTGCCCTTGCTCAAGGACAGCGGGGTGTTCTCCGGGCTGCTGTCCGGGCTGTTGTAGGAAGGGGGTGGGCCCATGCCCCAGGAAATGGACATGAACAAACTGCGGGAGGAAGCCGCCCGCCGCGCCCGGGAAATGCAGTCCCGGGCCCACATACCGCCGCCCCGGCGGCCACCTGCCCGGGAGGAATCCCATCCTCCTCGGGAAGAGCCTCGGGAAGAACCGGCGCCCCAGCCTGCCTCCCAGCTTCAGGAGCAGGAGGATTCCGGCCTGCTGGGAGCCTTTTTCCAGGACAAGGAACGGACCATCATCCTGGCACTGCTGCTCCTGCTCAGCGGGGACGACAACAACCACGAGCTGCTGTTCGCCCTGATGTTTCTACTGATGTAACTCCAGTGCCGTCAGCGCACCTGGCCGCTGCCCTGGATCAAAAACTTGTAAGAAGTGAGCTGCTCCAGCCCCATGGGGCCCCGGGCGTGGAGCTTCTGGGTGGAGATCCCGATCTCCGCTCCCAGGCCGAACTGGCCCCCGTCGGTGAACCGGGTGGAGGCGTTCACATACACGGCGGCGCTGTCTACCTCATTCAAAAACCGCTGGGCGTTGGAGTAGTTCTCCGTGACGATACACTCGCTGTGGCCGGTGGAGTACCTTGCGATGTGCTCCAGGGCCTCGTCCAGGGAGTCCACTACCCGCACCGCCAGGATGTAGTCCAGGTACTCCGTCTCCCAGTCCTCCTCCGTGGCGGCCTTGATCCCCGGCAGAATGGACTGGGTCCGCTCACAGCCCCGCAACTCCACCTGTTTTTCATCCAGCCTTGCCTTGATCACAGGCAGGGCTTTTTCTGCGATATCCTTGTGGACCAGCAATGTCTCCATGGCGTTGCACACGGAGGGCCGAGAAGTCTTGGCGTTAAAGACGATGTCCGCCGCCATGTCCACTTGAGCGGAGTCATCCACATATACGTGGCAGTTGCCCACACCGGTCTCGATCACAGGCACCCGGGCGTTTTCCTTCACGGAGCGGATCAGTCCAGCCCCGCCCCGGGGGATGAGCACGTCCAGATAATCAGTGAGGGCCATCAGCTCCTGAGCGGACTGACGGCTGGTATCCTCCACCAGCTGGACGCAATCGGCGGGCAGACCGCTTTCCTCCAAAGCGTCCCGCAGGACCCGGGTCACCGCCTGGTTGGAGCGGAAAGCCTCTTTGCCCCCGCGCAGAATGACGGTATTTCCCGCCTTCAAACACAGAGCCGCCGCGTCGCTGGTCACGTTGGGCCGGGCCTCGTAGATGATGCCAATGACCCCCAAGGGCACGGTGACTTTCTCAATTTTCAAGCCGTTGGGCAGCACGCCGCCGGAGAGGACCTTCCCCACCGGATCGGCGGCCTTTGTCACCTCTTCCACGGCCTTTGCCATGTCCCGGATGCGGCTCTCGCTGAGGGCCAGCCGGTCCAGCAGAGCCTGGGACATGCCCGCCTGCTTCCCGGCTTGCAAATCCAGGGCGTTGGCGGCCAAAAGTTCCTCCCGGCGAAGCCACAAGGCCTCTCCGGCATGGAGCAGGGCGCTTTCCTTCCGGCTTCCCGCGGAAGCCAATTCCCGGGCCGCTACTTTGGCCCGTCTGCCCATTTCTTCCAAAGTCATATGATTTCCTCCTTTCGCGGGGGGCTGCGCCCCGGGCAAGTCGCGCCAAGGGCGGCTTGCTTCGCTGCGCGCTGTGCAAAACGTTACCTCGCGTCCGCGCCAACAGCTTAGCCGGTTTTAAGTCGCGAGGGCGTGCGCTGCGCTTACTTCCAGCGCAGCAATTTCTTCACGCGCAGTCCGCGTTTTTTTACTGTGTGGGATTCGTTAACTCCTGCACTGTTGCCGTTAGCCACAGAAACTCCATCGGTGTGGACGTGCGCTGACGTCCAGATCAGCGCGGGCGTAAGCCCGCCGCCCGTGGCGCGACTCGCCTGGGGTGCAACCCCCACAACTTGCCCAGGATGTAACCCCGCGGACGCGAGTCAGCGACCTCCTCAGCCCGAGCGAAGCGAGCGGCCCCTGGCGCGACTTGGGTCCAGCGTCACGCTGGGAAGATGGTTCCTACATCCTCACCGTTTAAAAGCCGGTACAGGCTTTGAGGGTCGCTGCCGGATACAATGGCCATAGCAATCCCCTGACCGTGAGCGATGCGGGCAGCCTTCAGCTTTGTGGCCATGCCTCCCGTGCCCCGGTTGGACCCGGCCCCGCCTGCCAACGCCTCAATAGCCGGGGTGATCTTCTCCACCCGGGAAATACGCTTGGCATTGGGATCACGGCGGGGATCGCCGTCGTACAGGCCGTCGATGTCCGTCAGGATCACCAGACCCTGAGCACTGCACAACCCCGCCACGATGGCCGACAGTGTGTCGTTGTCACCAAAGTTCTTGCCTTCCAATTCGCTGGTTTCCACCGTGTCGTTTTCGTTCACCACAGGGATTACCCCCATGGAGAGCAGCTCTCCAAAGGTGTTCTGTACATTGCGGCGGCTCCGGTCCTCATCCACCACGTCCGCGGTGAGCAGCACCTGAGCTACCGTGTGATTGTATTCCCCAAAGAATTTGTCATAGAGGAACATGAGCTCGCACTGGCCAATCGCCGCCAGCGCCTGCTTTTTCTCTGTCTCCTCCGGACGATGAGGCAGGCCTACCTTACCCATGCCCACCCCGATAGCGCCGGAAGACACCAGCACCAACTTTTTCCCGGAGTTTTGCAGATCCGACAGGGTGCGGCAAAGCTGTTCCAGCCGCCCCAGGTTTACTTTTCCGTTTTCGTAGGTCAAGGTGGAGGTGCCCACCTTCACCACTAAAATTTCCGCGTCTTTCAGTTCCATAGTCTTTCCGGGCAATTCCCGGCCCCTTTCTTCCCTTCTCCTGTTATTCTCCCTCTGGCAGGATCTTTCCCCCGCCTACTACTACGTCCCCGTCGTAAAGCACCAGGGACTGCCCCGGGGTAATGGCCCGCTGGGGCTCGTCGAATACCACCTTCAGCCGGTCCGGACCGATCTGATAAGCGGTAGCGGGCTGCTCTTTCTGGCGGTAGCGCACACGGGCTTTCATCCGCATGGGCTGGTCCAGTGTCTCCACGGAGATCAGGTTGATGTCTCCCGCCACGGCCTCCCGGGCCATCAGCTCCTCCTGCTTCCCCAGCACCACTTGGTTATTCTGGGGGTCGATCTTACACACGTACATAGGCTGGGGGAAGGAAAGCCCCAGGCCCTTCCTCTGGCCTACGGTGTAGTGGATGATCCCCTTGTGCTCCCCGTAGACCTGGCCTTCCGTGCCCACAAACTCACCGGGCGGGAAGTCCTTGGGATCTTCCCGGCGGCTCTCCCACCGGCGAATGAAGGCGGCGTAGTCCCCGTCGGGGACAAAGCAGATGTCCTGACTGTCCCGCTTCCGGGCGTTGATGAAATCGTGCTCCTCCGCCAGCTGCCGGACCTGGTCCTTGGTCAGCTCCCCCAAGGGAAGCAGCAGCCGAGAAAGTTCCCACTGGGTCAGGGAATAGAGCATGTAGCTTTGATCCTTGCTCTCGTCCAGGCCCTTTTTCAGCAGCCACCGGCCGGTTTCCGGATCCTGATCCACCCGGGCGTAATGCCCCGTAGCCACGTAAGGGTAGCCGATCTCCTCCCCCCGGCGCATCAGCTTCTCAAACTTGATATACCGGTTGCAGTCCACGCAGGGGTTTGGGGTCTGGCCCCGCTCGTAGGCGGCCACAAACCGGTCCATCACCTCCCGGCGGAAGACGTCCTTAAAGTTGAACACGTAAAAAGGCATGTCCAGCCGGAAGGCTACGCTCCGGGCGTCGGCCACGTCGTCGATGGAACAGCAGGTCTTTTCCTGGGGGATGCCCCGGTCCTCGTTATTGGTGAGGGCCAGAGTGACCCCCACGCAGTCAAAACCCTGCTGTTTACAAAGCAGGGCCGCCACGCTGGAATCCACGCCGCCGCTCATGGCGATGATCGCTTTTTTCTCCACAGGCCCTCTCCTCTCTGTTGAAATCTCTCACTTCAGGAGCTTTTTCAGCTCCAGGGCTTTGCCCAGATCCCCCTGGGCCTTCAGCTTCCCAAATGTAAAGGCGGCCACAGGATCCAGTTTCTTTTCCACGATCTTCCAGAAATTCTGGTCAGAGATGGTGATCTCCACGTCCCGATCGTGGTAATCATAGGGCTCGATGGACAGCTTCCCGCCCTTGATCTCCACATAGAAAGTACCGGCGGCTTCCCCGGTGATATTGATCTGGATACGGGTAGGGTCGGCCACGTTGGAGATATCGGCTCCCATGAACCGGTCTTTCACCTGCTGGAAATACTCTTGAAATGTCATGAAAATCGCTCCTTTGCCCAATGATAGAGTCATAGTACCATGTTACCATATCAGTTTATCGAATACAACGGAAACGGCAAACATAAAAGTTTTTGATCAAACTTTTTTCAAAAAGGTTGTC
The DNA here is from genome assembly GCA_000432995.1 of Clostridium sp. CAG:1013. Lineage (GTDB taxonomy): Bacteria > Bacillota > Clostridia > Oscillospirales > Acutalibacteraceae > Acutalibacter. The sequence goes on along the minus strand of HF972679.1, from coordinate 5,154 downwards.
AGGGTGTGGGATGAAATCCCACGACCTTGACCTAAAAGCTGCGCAAAGCGCAGCACAAAAGAAATGCAAGCCCCGGGGCCGCACGCTGCCACAGGCAGATAGGCCGCGGGGCTGGACCTCTTCCTCCATACCAAAAAAAGACACCCGAGTTTTTAGCTCAGGTGTCCTTTTGGTTTTGTGTAAATGGGCCGTCCTTCCAGCCTACCGCCCTAAGGGCGCATGCGGCTGAAAGGGCTACTTTCTTTTTTACGGCTTGCGCCTTTTAAGGTCGTGGAGCTCCGCTCCAGACCTCGCAAACTTTTTGAAAAAAGTTTGATCAAAAACTTTTACGTTGTTTCCCGTTTATTTATCGTGGTGCTCCCGGCGGGGGCGGCGGTCACGGTTCCGGTCGCCATGCTCCCGGCGGGGAGGACGGCCCTCGGAGACCTCGTTTTCCGGCACAGCGCCGTCCAGGTCGATGAGAGCGTCCCGGCGGGAAAGGTTCAGCCGGCCCTTATCGTCGATCTCCAGTACCTTCACCTTTACGATGTCGCCCACGTTCACCACGTCGGTGACTTTCTCGGTGCGCTTCACGTCCAGACGGGAGATGTGCACCAGGCCTTCTTTGCCGGGGGCGATCTCCACGAAGGCTCCGAAGTCCATCAGGCGGGTAACACGGCCGTTGTAGTAGGAGCCGGGCTCGGGATCGTTGACGATGGTGTCCACGATGTCCAGAGCGCGCTGGCACTTCTCCAGATCCAGGCCGGAGATGAACACATGACCGTCCTCTTCCACGTCCATCTTCACTTCGCACTCAGCGCAGATCTTCTGGATCACCTTGCCGCCGCTGCCGATGACCTCGCGGATCTTATCCACGGGGATCAGGGTGGACAGCATCTTGGGAGCGTACCGGGACAGCTGAGGCCGCACTTCGGGGATAGCCTTCAGCAGGATCTCGTCGATAATATAGTTTCTAGCCTTGTGGGTCTTTTCCAGGGCTTCCTTCACCATCTCGGGGGTCAGGCCCTGGATCTTCAGGTCCATCTGGATGGCGGTGATGCCCTTCTTGGTGCCGCCCACCTTAAAGTCCATGTCGCCGAAGAAGTCCTCGATGCCCTGGATGTCCACCATGGTCATCCAGCGGTCGCCCTCGGTGATCAGGCCGCAGGAGATACCGGCCACAGGAGCCTTAATGGGCACGCCAGCGTCCATCAGAGCCAGAGTGGAGCCGCAGATGGAAGCCTGGGAAGTGGAGCCGTTGGAGGACAGCACTTCGCTGACCAGACGGATGGTATAGGGGAACTCCTCCACGCTGGGGATCACAGGCACCAGAGCCCGCTCGGCCAAAGCGCCGTGGCCGATCTCCCGGCGTCCGGGACCCCGGCTGGGCTTGGTCTCACCCACGGAATAGGAGGGGAAATTGTAGTGGTGGATATACCGCTTGTTCTCTTCCTCGTCGATGCCGTCCAGCAGCTGGTTATCCCGCATGGAACCCAGAGTGGCCACGGTGAGCACCTGGGTCTGGCCGCGGGTGAACATACCGGAACCGTGAACACGGGGCAGCAGAGCCACTTCCGCGGCCAGGGGACGCATCTGGTCCATGGCGCGGCCGTCCACACGCTTCTGCTCGTCCAGGAGCCAGCGGCGGACCACATACTTCTGGGTCAGGTACATGCACTCGTCGATCTTGCCTTCCTGCTCAGGATAGAGGGGATCGAAATGCTCATGCACGTCCTCGTAGACGGGCTTCAGGCGCTCGTCCCGCACGTTCTTGTCATCGGTATCCAGGGCGGCCCGGACAGCGTCCTCGGCGTAGTCCCGAATAGCCTCGAACATCTCGTGCTCCGGCTTATTGGAGGGATATTCAAACTTGGTCTTGCCGATCTCAGCCTGCATCCCCTTGATGAACTCGATGATTTTTTGGTTGGCTTCGTGGCCGGCCATGATGCCGTTGTACATGTCCTCGTCGGAGACCTCGTTGGCGCCTGCCTCGATCATGGCGATGCGCTCGTCGGTGGAGGCCACGGTGACAGCCATCTGGCTCACCTTCCGCTGCTCGGCGGTGGGGTTGATAACGAACTCGCCGTCGATCAGGCCCACGGAAACGCCGGAAATGGGTCCGTTCCAGGGCACATCAGAGATGGACAGGGCGATGGAGGTGCCGATGAGGGCGGCGATCTCCGGGGAATTGTCCTGGTCCACGGACATGACGGTGCACACGATGGAAACGTCGTTGCGCATATCCTTGGGGAACAGGGGCCGGATGGGCCGGTCGATCATACGGCAGGGAAGGGTGGCTTTCTCAGAAGGACGGCCCTCCCGCTTCAGGAAGGAACCGGGGATCTTGCCCACAGAATAAAGTTTTTCCTCAAAGTCCACGGAAAGGGGGAAAAAGTCGATACCGTCCCGAGGCTTAGCGGATGCGGTGACCGCTACATGGACCACAGTGTCCCCATAGCGCACCAGGCACTCCCCGTTGGCCAGCTGGGCCATTTTCCCGGTCTCTACCACCAGAGGACGGCCAGCCAGTTCTGTCTCAAACACTCTAAAATTCTCGAACATTTCACACGTTCCTTTCTCCCCGGGTCCCAAATGACGCCGGGGCGGTTCTTGTCAGAAAGGCGGTCCTGTTTGACAAGGAAACAAGCCGGCCGGGGTTGTTCCGGCTGGTTTGCTTGTAAAACAGTTCCGCCCCTCAAAAAGAGCGAAAGGCTGTGACGCCGGCCCAAAGACCCGCGGCCACAGCCCGCTGCTTTTCTCTTACTTACGGATGCCCAGCTCGGCAATGATGGCGCGATAGCGCTCGATGTCGATCTTGGTCAGGTAGTTGAGAAGGTTCCGTCTCTGACCGACCATCTTCAGCAGGCCGCGGCGAGAGTGATGGTCCTTCTTGTTAACCCGCAGGTGCTCAGTCAGGTCGTTGATGCGCTTGGTCAGCACAGCGATCTGCACCTCGGGAGAACCGGTGTCGCCTTCGTGGCGGGCATACTTCTTGATGATCTCGGTCTTTTCAGTCTTAGTCATGATGATTCCACCTTTTCCGCGGCCTTAGCCGCTTTTTTTATCATTCACCCTGTCCACAGGTAGGGGTCGGTGTCGTCCCTTATCCGAGGAGCGGGCAGCTTGCTTATTTTATCATAGCCGCATGGCTTTGTAAAGTGGTTTTCGGGAATTAAACCCCTTTTCTCGCCCCGGTTTTACTGGATCTTTCTGGGATCTCCCACCCGTTCCCCGCCGGGAACACAGGCGGGTGGATCCGGGCC
>HF972679.1:0-1890 GCA_000432995.1 Clostridium sp. CAG:1013 | reverse complement strand
GGGCCGCCACAGCCTTGGCCTGACGCCCGTTTTCCCCGATGGCAGCCTTCAGCTCCTCCATGGAATCGAACTTCTTCTCTGGCCGGAGGAACTCCAGGAGGAACACCCGTACCCGCTTGCCGTACAGGTCCCCGGTGAAGTCGGGCATCCAGGTCTCCGCCAGCACTTTGTCAGAGCCCACCGTGGGTTTCACCCCCACGTTGGTCACCCCGTAGAAATACCGGCCCCCCACCCGGCACCAGGAGGCGTACACCCCGAACCGAGGCAGCACGAATCCTTCCGGGATGGCCTGGTTGATGGTGGGCGTGCCCAGCACCGTGCGGCGTGCCCAGCACCGTGCCGCCGATGTGGTTGCCGTGGATCACCTCCAGGGAGAACCCGAAGGGCCTTCCCAGCAGTCGGTTGGCCAGAGGGATGTTTCCCTCTTCCACCGCTTTCCGAATGCGGGTGGAGCTCACCTTTTCCCCGCCGTCGGTGACAGGGGGCACCACGTACAGCTCCACTCCCGCTTCCTCACAAAGCCGGCCCAGCATGGCCACGTCGCCCCGGGCGCCCTTGCCAAAGCGAAAGTCCTCTCCGCAGCAGAGACGCCGAGCGTTGCAGGTGTGGAACAGAAGCTCCCGGACAAAGGTTTCCGCCTCCCAGTCCCGCACCTCCTGGAAATCCAGGGAGTACAGCCGCCGAACTCCGGCGTGTTCCAGGATCCGCTCCTTGTCACGGCCAGTGAGCACGGCACAGTTCCCCGAGGGGCTGGAATGGAAAGTGAACACGGCGGGCTCCCACTCCTGACCCTCTTTCCCGGGAGCGCAGGCAGCGTGGATCACTGCCATGTGGCCCCGGTGCAGGCCGTCGAAGGCCCCCAGTGCCAGGGAGCAGGGAGTGTCCTCCCGTTCCAGCTTGTTCAGCGAGGGGATGATCTTCATTTCTGTTCCTCCCGTTCCAAAAAGGACTTGACGAATTCCAACTCTCCCTTGGACCGGTCCGCCCGGCCCAAGCCCAAAAACACCCCTTCCGGGGACTTGACCCGGCAAAGGCCTTCTTCCGGGGCTTTCCGCACCCGGGCCAGATCCAGGCCGCCGCCGTTTTCAAAACGCCTTGCCTGGGCGGGGCTGACATACACCTGGGGAAACTCCGAAAACAGCCGCTCCACCGGCAGCAGGACTTCCTCCAGCCTACCCTCCCCGGCCAGCTGTTTCATCTCCTCCAGGGGATGGGCGTCCTCCAGGGTGAATCCGCAGGCCCTGGTACGGCGCAAAGCGGTCATGGTACCGCAGGTCCCGGCAGCAGCGGCCAGATCCTCGATGAGCGCTCGGATATAGGTACCCTTGGAGCAGCACACCAGCAGTTCTCCCTCCCGGGTCTGGGGATCGTAGGAGAGCAGCTCCAAGGCGGAGACGGTAACCTGTCTGGCGGGACGGTCCACTTCCAGACCTTTCCGGGCCAGCTCATAGAGCCGCTTTCCGCCCACAGACACGGCGGAATACATGGGCGGCACCTGGGAGATCTCTCCCCGGAACCGGGGAAGAACCAGCTCCAGCGCCTCCCGGGAAACGGGGACAGAGCTTGTCTCCACCACTTCCCCGGTGATGTCGCCGGTATCCCGGCGCTCTCCCAAACGGAAGGCGGCGTGGTATTCCTTGTCGGTATCGGGGAGGAAATTCAAGGCTTTGGCGGCTCGGCCCAACAACACAGGCAGCACGCCGGTAGCCATAGGGTCTAAAGTGCCGGTATGGCCGATTTTTTTCTGGTGGGACAATCCCCGCAGCACGGCCACCCCGTCGAAGGAGGTAAACCCGCTGGGCTTGTCCAATATGATAATGCCGTTCATGGGAAACTCCTTTCTGGCGGGGCGGCGGGTGGTCCCGCAGGCGGGTGACCCCGCGGGACAAT
>HF972678.1:14112-18522 GCA_000432995.1 Clostridium sp. CAG:1013 | reverse complement strand
GGCAACCTCCTCCATCGATACCCGGACGGAATCCATCGTGCAGAAAGGCATGGACGCCCTGATGACCGGCCGAACCGTGTTCGTCATTGCCCACCGGCTGTCCACCGTCCAGAACTCCGACGCCATCATGGTGCTGGATCACGGACGGATCATCGAGCGGGGCACTCACGAACAGCTCATCGCTCAGCATGGCACTTACTACCAGCTGTACACCGGCGCTTTGGAGCTGGAGTAAACAATACACAAGATCAAAAACAAAAAAGAACACGGTCCACCATGGACCGTGTTCTTTTTTTGCCCGGTTTCCGCCGGGCCGAAAACGCTTCTGGTTTTTGGGGTCAGCCTTACGCCATCCACCCCTCCGGCATAGCCTGCATGGCGGGGAGGACCTCCCCCACCAGTTCCTGAACGGTGAGGCCCAGCATTTCAGCGCCTTGGGAGATCACGTCACGAGAGCAGCCCGCGGCGAATTTCTTGTCCTTGAACTTCTTCATCACGGACTTCACTTCCATGCCTTCAAAGCCGGTGGGCCGCATCAGAGCCGCCGCGCCGATGAGCCCAGTAAGCTCGTCCGCGGCAAAGAGGTACTTCTCCATGAGCAATTCCGGTTCCACATCGGAACAGAGGCCCCAGGCGTGACTCACCACAGCATGGATCACTCCGGGATCCACATCCAACTCTGCCAGCAGATCCTGGGCTTTTACGCAGTGCTCTTCCGGCCACTGCTCAAAGTCGATGTCGTGGAGGATACCCACAGCCTGCCAGTAGGCTTCCTTCCCGGGATCGTGGGCCTGGCTGAGACAGCCCAGTACCCAGCCTACGGTCCTGGCGTGGTGCAGGTGGAATTCTTCCTGATTATACCGCTTCACAAGCTCCATGGCTTGCTCCGGCGTGGGAATAGTACTCATAAAACGCGCCCCCTAGACTTTTTGTTTTAATGATACTCCCGCATCCTCAAAAACGCAACCAACTGTTTGACAAAAAAACGACCACAGGATATAATCGGGCTGGAACCATACCAAATGAAAAAGGAGGGTATTTCCATGGGTCAATCCGTACTTTGGGCGGCAGCCGGAACAGGGTTTACTTTCTTCATGACAGCTCTTGGCGCCGCCATGGTGTTTTTCTTTCGAGGCAAATCAAATCCGGGAGCCCAGCGGATCTTTCTTGGGTTCGCCGCAGGCGTGATGATCGCCGCTTCCGTATGGAGTCTGCTGATCCCCGCCGTAGAAGAGGCGGAAGCTCGAGGGATGATCGGCTGGATCCCCGCCGCAGGCGGTTTCCTGCTGGGCGTAGCGTTTCTTATGGCGCTTGACTATCTCATGCCCCATCTGCATATCGGCGCGGACAAGCCGGAGGGGCGCTCCTCTTCCTGGAAGCGCACCACCCTGCTGGTGTTCGCCGTGACGCTCCACAACATTCCTGAGGGCATGGCGGTAGGCTTCACCTTTGCCTTGGCGGCAGAGCACGGCAACGATCCCGCCATGTACACCGGAGCCATCGCTCTGGCCCTGGGCATGGGCATCCAGAATTTCCCCGAGGGGGCGGCCATTTCCCTGCCCCTTCGCCAGGAAGGCGTCCCTGCCTGGAAAAGCTTCGTTTATGGGGGCATCTCCGGCGTGGTAGAGCCCATTTTCGGCATCCTGGCAGTGCTGATCGCCGGAAGCATTCAGCCTCTGCTGCCCTGGCTGCTGGCCTTCGCCGCTGGTGCCATGATGTATGTGGTGGTGGAAGAGCTGATCCCCGAAGCCCATCTGGGAGAACATTCCAACATCGGCACTCTGGGAGTTATGGCCGGCTTTTTGGTCATGATGGTCCTGGACATTGCACTGGGCTGATAACTGCCCACAAAAAACAGCGCGGGAAATTTCTCCCGCGCTATTTTTATTGAGAGGGTTTACTCTTTCACCGGTACCACCGCTACTGCCTGCATCCCCACGCCGCGGTAAGCGATCTCCACCTGGTCCTTTCCGTAGGCAGTGTTTTTGCCCACCAGAGGGTCGTTGAAGAAATAGTGTTCCTCATCTGCCCCGGTAAGCAGCAAGCAGTGAAGAGGATAGATCCAAGTAAACAGCTCCCCGGTATCCTCCAGGAAAAACTCCGTGGAGTCCACCGGCGTCTCCATATCGATGGTAGCCCACACCATCACAGGGATCTCTTTTTCCACATACTCTTCCAGCAAGGTGGAAAGTTCCACGTCCTGAAGCAGTCTTGTTTCCAAACGAGTGATCCCACGGTCCTCCAGCACCTGTTCCACGGCTTGGACAATCACAGGGGCGTAGCAGCCCCAGCCCTGCTCTGAATAGGGGCTGCCCAGAAACTTCTCCCAGGGATCGGCCCCCACGTAATTCCCCATTTCGTCATAATGGGGAGCTTCCCCTTGGGGGAGGTAATCGTCGATAAACTCCTCCACGGATATGTCCACTCCCGCCCAGCGGAGCGCCATCACCGCGGTGACGCTCTCGCAGCCAGTGGGATACTTGTCCCGCTGGTCAATAAAAGGGACGTCCAGCACCTGGGAAGGCACTAATGGCTCCTCCTGGCTCTCCAGAAACGCGCCCAACGAGGGAGAACGAAGCAAGAGCACCGCCAGGGAACACCCGGCAAATACGCACAGCAGTCTCAGTAAGATCACCCTCCGGGGCTGTTTTTCGCGTCTGTAAGGCCGCCTTGCGGCTCTCATTAGATCTTCCACGCTTTTCACGCTCCTTTTTCCGTCTTGTACCCATTAGACGGAAGGGAGCCAGCCCAGGTAAGCTCTTTGAAAAAAAGATACAAAAAAAGCCTCCGGATCTGCCGGAGGCTTTCTGTTTCATCGATCTTATAGGAACTGCATGGGGTCCACACGGACACCGTTCTGGTACACCTCAAAGTGGAGGTGAGGACCTGTCACGTTGCCAGTGGCGCCTTCATATCCCACCACCGTACCGGCGGTGACATACTGACCGTTGGACACTGCCACAGAGCTCAAGTGAGCATAACGGGTGCTGTATGTGCCGTTGTGATAGATCAGCACGTAGTAGCCCCAGGACATGCCCCAAGGGTCGGTAGAGTTGGCGTCGATGACGGTGCCGTCTTCAGCGGCCACCACAGCGGTGCCGTAGGGTCCGGCGATATCCAGACCCTTGTGGCCGGGATAGCCGTTATAGCCAGCGGAAATGTAAGTAACGCCAGGCAAAGGCCAAATGGGATTGAAGCCTTCCACTCCGCCTCCACCGCTGGGATAGCTGATGTTGCCGGAACTACCGGAACCAGAAGAACTGCTTCCTCCGCCCTGAGCGGCCTGAGCTGCTTCCTCAGCGGCCTTCTGAGCGGCGATGGCTTCCTGCATCTTCTGCTCGCTGGCGGCCAGTTCTTCCTCGTTGGCAGCCAGAGCGTTTTCCGTAGCGCCCTCTGCTCCCTGGATCTCTTCCAGAGCAGCGGCGTTTTCCTCATACAGGGCGTCCAGCTCTTGCTGCTGGTTCTCCAAGTCCTTCTTCAGCTCGGCCACTTCTTCCATCTGCTGCTGACGCTCGGTACGCTCTGCTTCGGTGGAATCCACGTACTCTTCCAGCTTGTCCACCAATTCCTGATCGTGAGCGGTCATGGTCTCCAGCATTTTGGTGCGGGTAGTGAACTCGCTGAGACTGTCGGAGTCCAAAAGAATCTCCAAAGTGCTCACGCTGCCAGCGGTGTAAAGAGCTACCAGACGCTCTTTAAACTCGTCGATGGTGTCCTGGATCTCCGCCTCGGAAGCGTCCAGCTTCATGGTGAGCTCGGTAATGCTGTCGTTCAAATCCTCAATGTTCTGACGGGTGGTGTCGATTTGCTCCTGAAGCACGTTGATCTTTTCCTGCAGGGTATCCTGATAAGCCTGCTTTTCCGCCTCTTCGTCGCGGAGCTGGTCAAGCTTGTCCTGAAGTTCCTGCTTTTCCGCTTCCAGACGACTCTGCTCCGCCTGAATCTCCGCCACGGTCTCAGCGGAAACAGACAAGGGAGTCATTACAGCCACGCAAAGGGCCACAAATCCGGTAAACAGCCGTTTGGCAAATTTTCGGTTCATAGAGCTTTTCCTCCTCATATGCAAATGAAAGACTGAAGCCTACATGAGCTTAAATTTACATAAATTTTGCATCGTGTAGCATTGTAAACCATGAGGAGGTAGTTATATTTCTACAAAAGAATCATTTTGTAAATTTATTTCAAAATTGTTACAGAAATGAGGTCATTCCCCCACATGTTGGGGATTTTCAGGGGGATCCGGGGGAAAATTCCCTTGCCGGCTTCAATGTTTTTTTCGGTGGCGGAAGAAGTCCATAGAGAACAACGCGGGCGGCCGATAGGGCCGCAGACTGGGCTTGGACACCCTGGAACGGGGGCCCAGCAGAGCCACCAAGGCTACCGCCAAAAAGCCCAGTCCCACTAAGCTCC
>HF972678.1:4780-14078 GCA_000432995.1 Clostridium sp. CAG:1013 | reverse complement strand
CCGCCGATCCCCACCACCCGGGGCATCATCCCCAAGGCCAGCAGCCCGGGGAATACCAAGTTTTCTCCCCTCTGCCATATCACCAGCGCCGCTCCCAAGGTTACCGGAATCCACCACAGCAGGGCGCTTTTTCTCTTTTCTACCATTCTCTTTGCACCATTATAAAGAGGGCAGGCAGAAAAAGTCCCGCACGGTTGTTAAGATCTTGTCTCCCAGGGTGAAGGGGAGGTTTTTCTCCACCCCAAAGAGCTTTACCTCCAGCTGTGCCTGGCCGTCGGAGGAACGCTCCACCTGGAAAGGGGGCTGGTCGTCCCCAAAACTCATTTTTCGCCCCTGCACATCCACCGCCACGCACCCTGCCACAGCCAGGAACACAAACAGGGACAGGGCCAACGCAAGGCCGAATATCCGCCGTGATTTCCGTTTCATCCGATCTCCCCCTTTGAGAGTAGGGTATCCCAAAGGAGAGAAAATAAACCGCCGGACAGCTTCCTTTCCCCTTTACTTGCACTCTTTCAACACCTGGGCCAAAGCTTCTCCCACCAGCTGGCCAGCGTACCGAGCTTCGCTGACCGTGTTTACCTCGGTGCCCACCTCCACCAGCATGGAACCAGTGGTGGCGTTCATGTTGTATTTGCTGTTGGAAAAGCTCATGGGCCGGGCCAGACCAGGGTACAACTCCTGGAGTTTTTCCTGGACCCGCAGATCCAGCCGGAGATTCTCCTCCCACAGGGGGAAATCTCCCCAGCCGCCGTCGGCGTCACACCCGGCCAGGAGCATCACCTGGGCGGCTTTTCTGCCGTTGATAGTGGCGGTGGGCTTGTATTTCACTCCGCTTTCCGTGGTCATGGAATCCCGGTGCACGTCGATGGTCACCTGAATGGTGGGATATTCCGCCAAGTTTTTCTGGAGCACTTCCCAGGAACGGTCATAAGAACCATTATAAAGGGAATCGTTCACGGTGGTGTCGTGGACTACCCCAAAGCCTGCCGCTTCTAGGGACCGTTTCAGTTCCTCCCCTGCCGCCACCACACTTTGATCTTGATTGCTGGTGCGGGTCTCCATGTCGGTGTAGTAAAATCCTGTGTAGCTGGTGGAATAGGCTTCGCTGGTGTGGGTGTGGTAGATGAGAATCTCCACCGAGCCATCGCATTTCAAATGAACCGAGGGATCCTCCTCCAGGGCGGCGTTTAAGTCCGTACCGGAATTGGTGGTGTCCTTTACATAGAAGGTGCCCACTTGGGTCCCTCCTTCCAGCTGAATCTCCTCCACCGGGGCGGAATTGCGGTTGGGGTCGGGGGTGACCTGGCCTTGAGGCTCCAGGGCTTCCGTCAGAGAGACCACCCCGTCATCGGGCAGCTGGTATTGAGTGGTCTCCTCCGCCTGAGCACCCTCCTCCGGGGAGGGACTGGGCTCCGTTTCAGGGGATCCGGACGCCGCCTGAGCTTTCATCCCCGCGGCAAAAAGTAAGGCGTCGCTGCCCTCCTCTGTGGCCCAGGTCTGAAATTTTGCCCCAACGCACCACAAACACAGGGCCACCGACCCCAGCACCGCCATATTCTTGATCCAACGGGTTAGCGCTTTTTTCATAGAAACTTCCCTCTTGACATAAAAAATTTACAAAATTCCCCTTGCGCCGGGGCCTATACTTTAGTAAAATAAAGTGTAATACTATCACTTCATAAACGTTGGAGGGTATGGTGTATCGAGAATAAACGAGAACGCGCCAAAAAAAGGACGCGCGGCGCAACGGTTGGCGCCAGAAGAAAGGAGTTTTGAAAATGTCTATCTATTCGGAGATCAAACCAGAAGTCCGCATGTTTGCGGATATGTGCGTGAAAAACAGCACCATCGACCCGGAGCTCTACGTCAAGTATGACGTGAAGCGGGGCCTGCGGGATCTCAACGGCAAAGGCGTACTTACCGGATTGACCAACATTTCGGAGATCATCTCCAGCAAGACCGTGGACGGCAAAAGCGTCCCCTGCGAGGGCGAGCTTTACTACCGGGGTTACAGCGTGGAGGATTTGGTGCGCCGTCAGACTCAGGGAGACCACTTCGGGTTTGAGCGGGTAGCCTACTTGCTGCTTTTCGGCGATCTGCCCGATGACGAGCACTTCCGGACATTCTGCGAGCTTCTTTCCTTCTACCGCACTCTGCCCACCAGCTTCGTGCGGGACATCATCATGAAAGCTCCCAGCAGCGACATGATGAACACCCTGGCCCGCAGTGTGCTTACCCTTTATTCTTATGACGAGGACGCGGAAGATATTTCCATTCCCAATGTGCTTCGTCAGTCCATGCAGCTGATCGCTCTGTTCCCCCTGCTCTCCGTCTACGGTTACCAGGCCTACCGCCATTACCACGACGGCCAGAGCTTGTTCATCCACCAGCCTGATCCCAAGCTGTCCACCGCGGAGAACATCCTGCGGATCCTGCGGCCTGACTGCTCCTACACCGAGCTGGAAGCCCGGGTGCTGGACATTGCCCTGATCCTCCACGCGGATCACGGCGGCGGCAACAACTCCACCTTCACCACTCACGTGGTCACCTCTTCCGGCACGGATACCTATTCCGCCATCGCCGCGGCTCTGGGCTCCCTGAAAGGCCCCAAGCACGGCGGCGCCAATATCAAGGTGGTGAAGATGTTCGAGGATATCAAGACCCACGTGAAGGACTGGAACGATGACGACGAGGTGGAAGCCTACTTGGCAAAGCTGCTCCACAAGGAAGCCTTCGATAAGTCCGGCCTGATCTACGGTATGGGCCACGCGGTGTACTCCCTTTCCGACCCCCGCGCCAAGATCATGGCCCGGTTCGTGGAAGGACTTTCCAAGGAGAAAGGCCGCACCGATGAGTTCCAGCTGTACAGCAACGTGGAACGCCTGGCCACCAAGCTCATCGCCAACGAGCGGAAGATCTACAAGGGCGTTTCCGCCAACGTGGACTTTTACAGCGGCTTTATTTACAGCATGCTGGATCTGCCCATGGAGCTTTACACCCCCATTTTCGCCATCGCCCGAATCGCCGGCTGGAGTGCCCACCGGATGGAAGAGCTGATCGGCGGCGGGAAGATTATCCGCCCCGCCTACATGGCAGTGCAGCCCCACCGGGAATTCCCTCAGGAAACAAATTAAAACTAAATAAAAAGGCTGTTGCTTTTTGCAACAGCCTTTTTTGCTTTTCCCCGCCTTCGTTATGGTTGATCCAAGGCGGGGCTTTTTTCATTTTCATATAACCAAACTTGGTCCCACTGTGTCTAATGGACATGAAAAAGGAAAAGCCGGAATGGGCCGGCAAATGATTTGGGGGCGGAGGATCCGTCCGCCCCCTTGGGTTTTTGCGCGCAAAAAGGCGCCCCAAACCGGGACGCCTTTTAGAACCGTTATTGGTCAGCTATCGGCGCGGACGCGAGCTAACACCCAGATCAGCCCGAGCGAAGCGAGCGGCTCACACCCGCGACTTGTCCCGTCCGGTCACGGACCCGCGGACGCGAGCTAACGCCTAGATCAACCCGAGCGAAGCGAGCGGCCCACACCCACGACTCGTCCTGTCCGGTCACGGACCCGCGGACGGCGCTCTCACGGTTTCCTTCGATGGGAGTAAGCGAAGCGCACGACTCCGCGACTCGTCCTGTCCGGTCACGGACCTTACCAGCCCTGAGACTTCAGGTACTCGCGGCTGAGGGTGATGGCTTCCATGGGAGTACGGCCGTTGGACTGGTCCTGCTCCACCACGACCCACTGGGCGCCAGCATCCACGGATGCCTCCAGAATGGGGCCGAAGTCCTGGTCACCGTGGCCCACGGGACGGAACTCAAAGAAACCGTGGCTCTCTTCCTTTTTCACCTCGGTGCCGATGAGCTCGTACATGTTGCCGGGCTTGCCTTCCTTGTGGAAGTCCTTCAAATGGACCAGAGGAGAGCGGCCGGTGTACTTGCGAACGTAAGCGGCGGGATCTTCCCCAGCCACCTTCACCCAGCAGGTGTCCACTTCGGTCTGGAGAAGATCTGCGGGAATGGTGTCGTAGATGTAGTCCAGAGCGTAGCGGCCGTCAGGCATCTTGATGAACTCGAAGTCGTGGTTGTGGTACAGCAGCTGGATGCCATGGGCTTTGCACACCTTGGCAATCTCTTCAAACAGCTTCACGTTACCCTCGAACTTGGGAGTGCCGGGACGGTCCTCTTCCATCAGGTAGGGGATGGCGATGAACTTCACGCCGATCTCCTCATACTGCTTCACAGTGCCTTCCATATCGGCTACCAGTTCCTGGAAGGGAACATGAGCGGACAGGGCCACCAGGCCTGCGTCCTGAATAGCAGCCTTGATCACAGCGGGCTCCAGGCCGTACAGGCCGGCCAGCTCCACACCGTCATAGCCAATCTCTTTGATCTTTTTCATGGTGCCGGCAAAATCCCGCTCGGCGTCGTCCCGGACGGAATAGACCTGCACGGCAACAGGTAAAGTTTTCATGGAATGATCCTCCTGTCTTTGGGTGATATTTGTCCTCATGATAGCTCAAACAGTGACAAAGGTCAAGAGAAAGGGTTGAAAAAAAAGGGGGTTTATGCTAGAGTAATGCAAGTAATACATACTATTATAAATGGTATGCATGATAAGTGGGTACAAGCCATTTGTCGTGACATTCCCATTACTGAACAAGGAAAGAAGTCGAGATTTATGAAACGCAGCCTGCGATTTTATCTGGCGCTGTTCTTTGCCAAAGGCACAGCCCGGGTGATGAAGCTGGTCGGACGCAAAGGCACTTCCATGCCCGGAAGCTGGGCCATCATCCTGTGCCCGGATTTCCTGGGCCGTATGCCCCGCCCCAAAACCATCATCGGTATCACGGGCACCAACGGCAAAACCACCGTTTCCAACCTGGTGGAGGATGTGCTCACCCAGTGCGGGTATGACTTTGTGTGCAACCGTGCCGGCACCAACGTGGCCACTGGTGTGGCTTCCAGTCTCATCGCCAATTCCACCCTGTTCGGCAAACCCAAAAAGGATCTGGCCGTATTCGAGCTGGACGAGCGCAGCTCTCCCCGGATCCTGCCCTTTATCAAGCCGGACATCCTTCTGGTAACCAATCTGTTCCGGGATTCCTACAAGCGCAACGCCCATGTGGAATTTATTCAGGACATTCTCAACACCTATATTCCCGACAGCACCCGGCTGGTCCTCAACGCCGACGACCTGCTGTGCGCCAGCCTGAAACCGGATAACCGGCGGGCGTTCTTCGGCATCGATCCCCTCCCCGGAGAGGAAAACGGACTGCCCAACATCGTTCAGGACGTGCGGACATGTCCTGAGTGCGGCACGCCCCTGGAATGGGACCTGCGGCGGTATCATCATGTGGGACGGGCCCACTGCCCCAAGTGCGGATTCTCCTCCCCCACTCCCAAATACCGGGTCACCGCGCTGGACAAGCGTCACAGCCGCATGACCACCGAAGGTACGGAAGGCTCCCAGGATTTCTCCCTTCCTAACACCAGCCTTATCAATGTGTATAACGCCCTTTCCGCTATTTCCCTATTAGCGGAGTTCGGGCTGACCAAAGACCGGATCGCTCAGTGCATGGAACGGTTGACCATTGTGGAGAGCCGCTACAACGAGGAGGAAGTGGGGGGCCGGAAACTGATCCTTCACCTGGCCAAGGGGCAAAACCCCATCGCCTGCTCCCAGGCCTGTGGCAACGCTCGGCAGTATCCCGGGAAAAAGACGGTGCTTCTGTTCATGGACGACGCCCACGACGCCGCCCATTCCGTGGAGAACACCGCATGGCTGTATGACACTGACTTTGAGCTGCTCAACGACCCCAGCGTGGTCCAGGTGGTTACCGCCGGACCCCGTCACTGGGACAGCTACGTGCGCCTGCTGATGGCAGGCATCCCCCAGGAACGTCTGGCCCACGAGGAGGATCCTCTGGACGCGGCGGAACATTTGCAGCTGGCGGATTCGGACGCTGTATTCGTGCTGTATGACTTGTATTCGGTAGACCTGTCCAAGCAGGTGAAGGCAAAACTCCACGAGCGGCTGAAAACTCTCCCGCCCAAGGAGACCCATTCCCAGGAAGAGGAGGTCGCCGATCATGAAAATTGAGATCCTCTTCCCCCAAAACTGCAATCTGTTCGGGGATCTGAGCAACATGCACTACCTGCGCAAATGTCTGCCCGATGCCCAGTTCGTGGAGACCGATCTGAATGAAGAGCCCTTGTTCGTCCGGGAAAAGGTGGATATGATCTACCTGGGGCCCATGACGGAACGCTCTCAGGAGCTGGTGTTGGAGCGGCTGCGTCCCCACAAGGAACGACTGTGGGAGCTGATGGGTCAGGACACTCTGTTCCTGTTCACCGGCAACGCCTTAGAGCTGATGGGCGAATATATCGTCAAGGATGACGGCAGCCGTATCAACTGTCTGGGGATCTTCCCCCTGTACGCTAAGCGGGACATGATGCACCGCCACAACAGCATTTTCTTGGGTACCTTTGAGGGCCAGCCGGTGATGGGCTTCAAGTCTCAGTTCACCATGGCCTATCCCAAGTCCAAGAGCCTGGAACTGTTCCCGGTGGAAAAGGGCGTGGGACTGAATAAAAATTGCTCCTTCGAGGGTGTACGGTATGGGAAATTCTTCGGCACCTATCTGCTGGGACCCATCCTGCTGCTAAATCCTCCCTTTACCAAGTACCTGCTGAAATGTCTGGGCGTGGAAAACGCCCACCTGGCCTTGGAACAGGAAGTCCAGGCCGCCTACGAAAAGCGCCTTGCCGACTTCCGCGCCAAAGCCTGAGCAAAATCAAATAAGCGCAAAAAAGCCGTCAGTTTGATTACTGACGGCTTTCTGTTTTATATAAAAGGATGGTTTCTGCGGAAAACGAAACTCTCCAGAGGGAAGCCCGGCCTTTTGCAAAGCAAAAGCGGAACTTCTCAAGCTCCCGGGGCTTCCCTGAGTGAACTGCGAATTCCCCCAGAGGAAAGCCCGACCTTTTGCAAAGCAAAAGCGGAACTTCTCAAGCTCCCAGGGCTTCCCTGAGTGGACCGTGGATCCCCCCGGAGGGAAACCCGGCCTTTTGCGAAGCAAAAGCGGAACTTCTCAAGCTCCCAGGGCTTCCCTGAGTGAACTGCGGCACGCAGTTCACTCAGCAGGCGCTCACCCGGCCGGTCTTGGCATCCAGGCAGACCACCGCACCGCTCTTAAGCATGTCAGTGGCGTGCTCCGCACCCACGATCACCGGCTTGTCCATAGCCAGGCCCACGATAGCGGCATGGGTATTGGTGCCGCCCTCCTCGGTGATGATTCCCGAGCAGCGGCGCAGGTACTCCACGATAGAGTTGTTGGTCTCGGGCACTACCAGAATGTCCCCGTCGCGGAACCGCTTGGGAATATCGGAAAGCCGCTTGCACACGCACAGCCGGGCAGAGACTTCCCGCTCCGTGACACCGTCGCCGGTGAGCAGCACATGGCCCACCACATGGACCTTCATCATGTTAGTGGTACCGGAGATGCCCAGGGGCACGCCGGCGGTGATGACCACCAGGTCGCCGCTCTTCACAAGGCCTGTAGCCTCGGCAGCGTCCACTGCCCGGTCAAAGAGAACGTCCGTATCGGCCACCTCGTCGATGAGCATGGGGATGACGCCCCAGGACAGGTTCAGCTGACGCCACACATGCTCCTGGGTAGTGCAGCCGATAATGGGATACAAAGGCCGGAACTTGGACAGCTGACGAGCAGTGCCGCCTCCCTTGGTCACCGTGACAATGGCCTTGGCGCCCAGGTCATGGGCGGTGGTGCAGGTGGCGTGGGAAATGGCGTTGGTCACGTCAAAGGCTACGTCGCTGTTATCCCGGGAATTAAACCGCTTGATATAGTTGATGCTCTCCTCGGCCTTTTCCGCAATGCGCACCATGGTCTCCAGGGCCTCCACGGGGTATTTGCCCGCGGCGGTCTCTCCGGACAGCATGATGCAGCTGGTGCCGTCGTAAATGGCGTTGGCCACGTCGGTAGCCTCAGCTCGGGTAGGCCGGGGATTCTTAATCATGGAGTCGAGCATCTGGGTGGCGGTGACCACCTGCTTGCCTGCCAGGTAGGATTTCTGGATCAGCTGCTTTTGCAGTACGGGCACATCCTCCAGGGGGATCTCCACACCCATGTCACCACGGGCCACCATGATGCCGTCCACCACTCGGAGGATCTCGTCGATGTTCTCCACGCCTTCCATGTTCTCGATCTTGGCGATGATATTCATGGTCTGGCAGTTGTATTCCTTCAGAATATGGCGGATTTCCAGGATATCCGCCGCGCTGCGGGTGAAGGAGGCAGCGATGTAATCGAACCCATTCTCAATGCCGAAAATGATATCGGAACGGTCCTGCTCACTGATGAAAGGCATGGACAGCTTGGTCCCGGGCACGTTGATGCCCTTATGGTTGGAGACTCTGCCGCCGTTGAGCACGGTGCAGACGATGTCCGTTTCGGAGACATGCTCGGCCCGCATTTCCACCAGGCCGTCGTCAATAAGCACCCGAGATCCGGCTTTCAGGTCCTTGGGCAGATCTTTATAGGTGATGGACACCATCTGATCGTCACCGTCCACTTCCCGGGTGGTCAGGGTGAAGGTGGCGCCGCTTTCCAGCTCGATGGGACCATTCTTGAAGGTCTTTACTCGGATCTCCGGGCCTTTGGTGTCCAGAATGGTGGCCACAGGCAGACCCAGCTCTTCCCGCAGGCGGGTGACGGCCTCCAGCTTTTTCGCGGCGTCCTCGTGAGTACAGTGGGAAAAGTTGAACCGGGCGCCATTCATGCCACCCAGCATCAGTCTCCGAAGGACAGACTCGTCCTCCGTGGCGGGACCCAACGTACAGATGATTTTCGTCTTTCTAAGCATTTTTCGTCATCCTTTCCATACTGCGCCTGTGGCAAGTCGCGCTTTTGGGCCGCTCACTTCGCTCGGGCTGTGGGAAGGGGCAGCTCACGTCCGCGCACCTGCGGTGGGCAAGTCGCGCAGGCGGCTTTTAGGCCGCCGGCCTACCGGGTAATTTCTCCTCGCCGCCCGCGTTTAAGGCTTTCGAGGAGTTAGTTTATTATACCACACCTGCGGTGAGCAAGTCGCGCAGGCAGCTTTAGGGCTGCCCAGCCTGCCGAGAAACTTCCCCTCGCCGCCCGCGTTTGGTATTTCTAAGGGAGTTAGTTTATTATACCACATCTGTGGTGGGCAAGTCATCTCCCTTTTTCCATCTTAACAAAGATTTAATCTTCCTGGGATCCCTTTCCCAACAACGCGGAATACAGCTGGCTCTTT
>HF972678.1:3658-4658 GCA_000432995.1 Clostridium sp. CAG:1013 | reverse complement strand
TCCTCTTCTTGGACAGTTGGCCGCTCCCGGCCCTCTATCACCAGGACAAACTCTCCCCGGGGTTCCTTCTCCCGGTAATGGGCGGCGGCTTCCCCCAGGGTGGTGCGCCACACCTCTTCATGGACTTTGGTCAGTTCCCGGCAAAGGGCCACCCGCCGGTCCGAGCCAAACACCTTGGAAAAGTCAGACAGTGTCTTTCGCAGCTTGTGGGGCGCCTCGTAGAAGATCATGGTCCGGTCCTCATTGGCCACGGATTCCAGGTGTTCTTTCCGGCTGCGCTTGTTCACGCTGAGGAACCCCTCGAAGGTGAATCTCCCCGTGGGCAGTCCGCTGATGGCCAAGGCGGACACCGCGGCTGTGGGGCCGGGCACCACGTACACGGGGATCCCCTCCTGGGCGCAGGCGGCTACCAAAGTCTCTCCCGGGTCGGAAACGGCGGGCATACCCGCGTCGGACACCAGGGCGCAAGTCTGACCCTCCTGCAATTTTGCCACAATCAGGGGACCGTGCTCCAGCTTATTGTGCTCAAAGTAAGAGATGAGGGGCTTCTTGATGCCGAAATGATTCAACAGCTTCAAGGTGACCCGGGTGTCCTCCGCGGCGATGAAATCCGCCTCTTCCAAGGTTTCCCGGGCTCGGGGAGAGAAATCCCCCAGGTTCCCGATGGGCGTTCCCACCACGTATAAGGCTCCCCGCTCCAAAACGGGCGTTTTTTCTTCCATCTGGTTCTCCTCCCTCACTGGGGTGCCCGGTGCTCCGGGTTGTCCCGATAATCTCCGTAAATGTCCTCCAACTCCTGACTGGGAGCGCCATCCTCCCCCTCCAACAGCAGCACCGGTTCCACGGTCATGCCCGGTTTGCCTCCCCGACGGCATTCCAACAGGAACAGGAAGGGGGCTTTCCCCGCTCGCTGCTGCACCAGGCGCAGCCGCTTGGGTTCCAGGTCCGCCTGGTGAAAGACGGTCATGGCTTCCGAAAGCCTGCTGGGCCGCAGCCACAC
>HF972678.1:3225-3627 GCA_000432995.1 Clostridium sp. CAG:1013 | reverse complement strand
CCCGCCGAAACGTAAGGCGTACCGAGCACCTTTGGCCAATTCCTCCAGGGAAAGGCTGTCCCCCTGGCGGGCGGTGCGCCGAGCGTCCGAGGGACTGGGGATCCCCGCGCCGGGGGCCGTATAGGGGGGATTACAGGAGATCCCGTCCAGGGAACCGGCGGGAAACAGCTTTTCCAGTTCCCGGGCGTCTCCCTCCAGGATCTGGATCTCCCCCTCGAAGCCGTTTTCCTTCACAGACTGCCGGGCCTGCTCTGCGGCGGCCTTTTGCAGTTCCACACCGGTGATCCGTTTCCCCATATTTCTGGCCCGCCACAGCAGGGGGATGATCCCGCAGCCGGTGCCCAGATCCGCCCAGGTCTCCCCGGACTTGGGGCGGGAAAAGTCCGCCAGCAGCACGCCGTC
>HF972678.1:709-3212 GCA_000432995.1 Clostridium sp. CAG:1013 | reverse complement strand
CAGCACGCCGTCGGTGCCGAAGCCGTGTTCTTTTGTCACCAGAACCTTGGCCCCTCCCCATAGGGGTTCCCACCGGGCGGTTTGATTCAGATGTTCCTCCATGGATGCCTCCTAAGGCAAAAAAGAAGAGCCCGCAGGGGAAAAGCCCCCGCCGGGCTCCGCTTTTCTGAAATTTTCAGACCCGAAACTCTTAGCCCTCCTGAGGAGCGCCAACGGGGCAGACACCGGCGCAAGCGCCGCAGCTGATGCAGGTATCGGGATCGATCACATACTTGCCGTCGCCCTCGGAGATAGCTCCGACGGGGCACTCACCGGCGCAAGCGCCGCAGGCAATGCATTCGTCGCTGATAACATAAGGCATGAGGAACACCTCCAGTAAGATTTTCAAGTTCATTTTAACACATTTTATTAAAAATGCAATGTTTTTTTCTTTTTCCACTGGAATTCCCATGGAAAACCTTTGCATTAGGTTTCTTCCAGTTTTTTCAGCTCTTCCAGTTCCTTTTTCCCCACCTTGATCTTCCCGTCCCGGAGCACCTTCACCTCAGAGACTTTAAACACCTTAGGCGCGCCCTCCGGATCCTTATCCAGACGGACGGTGAGCTTCCGGGTGAGCAGGTTCTGCTCGATGACCACGCCCTTACCGTCGGGAGTGGACACCAAAGCGTTCACCTTGGGAGTGGTGCGCAGCAGGTCCTGGTAGGCCTCCTGCTCGTATTTCAGGCAGCACATCAGCCGCCCGCAAGCCCCGGAGATCTTCACCGGGTTCAGGGAAAGTCCCTGCTCTTTGGCCATTTTGATGGACACCGGGGTGAACCCTCCCAGAAAGGAGCCGCAGCAGAAGGGTCTGCCGCAGATGCCCATGCCGCCCAGCATCTTGGCCTCGTCCCGGACGCCGATCTGCCGCAGCTCGATCCGGGTGCGGAACATGCCTGCCAGATCCTTCACCAGCTCCCGGAAATCCACCCGGCCGTCCGCGGTGAAGTAAAACAGGATCTTGGAGTTGTCAAAGGTGTACTCCACGTCCACCAGTTTCATCTCCAGGCCCCGCTCGGCGATCTTCTTCTCGCAGGCCTTGAAGGCGCTTTTTTCCTTTTTCTTGTTTTCCGCTACCTTCCGCAGGTCCTCTTTGGTGGCCAGGCGGATCAGCTTCCGCAAAGGCTGAACGATGGATTCATCGTTGACTTCCCGGTTCTCCAGAGCCACTTCGCCGCACTCCATGCCCCGGGCCGTCTCCACAATGGCCATGGCGCCCTTTTCCACCTGCTCCCCCTGGGGGTCGAAATAGTAGACTTTTCCTGTATTTTTAAAACGCACGCCGATCACTTCTGCCATGCGCCTTCCTCCTTTCCAAAGCCCCGCCCTGCGGGACGTTCTCTCTGCCGGTCACCGCCCTGCCGCTTCCCGCAGCCGGATGCACAGATCCGTGACCAAAAGGGCCATATTGGCGTTGCGGTCCAGCTTTTGGCGATACTCCTCCGCCAAGGGGGCCAGCAGCGCCAGCCGTTTCATGGGCAATGCTCCCAGCTTGTCCGCCAGCTCCGGGGAACCTCCCAGCACCGCGCTGCCTCCGGCCCGCAGTACCAGCCCGTCCCGGAACAGCATCCCCAGCCGGACCAGCACCTCACGGAACAGATCCCGGTTCTTTTGCAGGGGGGCCGCCGCCAACAGCAGACTGTGTTCCCCCGGCTCTAAAAGCCCCTGAGCCATGGCCGCGGCAATGGCAAAGGCTTTCGCTTCCTCTCCGCCGGAGAGCTCCTGGAGCATCCGGCCGATATTCCCGCCGCACAGACGGGACAGCTCCTGTGCCTTTTCCTCCGGGACGTTTTCCCGGGCGGCCACATAGGCGGCAGCCTCCTCCAAACTGGGAGGCTGGAGGAGAAAGCTCTGGACACGGCTGCGGATGGTGGGCAGCAACTGCTCCGCTGACTGGCACACCAAAATAAACACACCGTGTTCCGGGGGCTCCTCGATAAGTTTTAAAAGCTTGTTCTGGGCAGGCTCCAGGGTGCGGCTGCCCAAAAACAGCAGGTAGACGCTGACATCCGCCTCTTCGGGAGCGCGGTAAGCGTCGGAGGTGATCTCCTTTACCTGGTCAACCGAAAGGGAGCGGGTCGCCCCGCTCCCTTCCACCACGCGGATATCGGGATGTGAACCGGCTTTTGCCCGCACGCAGGCAGGGCATACCCCGCAGGGGGCGTGGTCCTTATCCCGGCAGACCAGGGCCTGGGCCACCAGCTTGGCGAAAGTTCGCTTGCCGCAGCCCGGCTCTCCCTGAAACAACAGGGCATGGGGAAAACGCCCCGCAGCGAAGGCGGCAGATAAAGCCTCCTTCACGGGAGCGTTTCCCAAAAAACCTGAAAATTCCATCAGACCTTCTCGAAACGGTCCACGTTCAGCACGAAGATGGTGGAACCGCCCACGGTGACTTCCACGGGGAAGGAGGAGTACATGCCCACTTCCATGGTGGAGGTGCTGGGAACGATCTGGGTGCGGCGGCTGG
>HF972678.1:0-683 GCA_000432995.1 Clostridium sp. CAG:1013 | reverse complement strand
AATATTTGGAGATGATACCGATGCCGGTATCCACTTTGTCATCTTCCACACCGGAAATAAAGGTGGTGTTGCCGGCCATCAAAAAGCCGCCGGTAGTGGCCAGTTTGGTCACGGAAAAACCTTCGCGGGTCAGCGCGGAGGAGACAGCGCCGCTGTCGTCATTGCTCACGATTGCAAGGATAAGTTTCATAAAGTACCATGCCTTTCCTGGCGGGCAGGCTCACGCCTGTGCCCTGCCGAATGAAGATCCACCCCATAGCGGGAGTTTCTGGGGATATTCTACCATTAATTCAGAAAAAATACCAGTTGTTTTCAGAAATTTTATGAAATCTTTACTCCGCCTCGCACCCGGGGCAGCACTTCCCGCCGCAAGCAGAACAACGCCACCAGGTTTGGCAGGGCCATCAGACCATTCATGGCATCTCCCAGCTGGAACACCGCTCCCAGGGGCAGGACGCACCCCAGCACCGCCGCACCAGAAGCCGCCAGAGCGTAGCCGGTCACTCCTTTCCCTCCGGTGAGGTAGCAAAGGCCCTCCCGGCCGTAGCAGCTCCACGCCACCAAGGTGGCCAGGGCGAACAGCGCCGTACATAGGGACACCGCTTTTCCGCCCCAGGGTCCCAGAGCGCTCTCGTAGGCGTAAAAGGTGAGCTGGGCCCCTTCCAGCATGGGGGAACGGCAGC
>HF972677.1:27967-29399 GCA_000432995.1 Clostridium sp. CAG:1013 | reverse complement strand
AGATCGATGCCTTTGGTCCGTTTCAAGGCGGGTAGATGGGAACGGAGAAACTGACATCCCTCACTGCCCACCACATCGCCAATACACAAAATATTCAAGAGGTTTGCTCCTTTCTTCCTTGGTAAGCCTGGATCTGCCGGGTGAATTCTCCCTCCCAGCTTTCGTCTTGGGGAAGGGCCACCACCTCGGCCTGGGTCTCTTTCATAAACTGTGGGACCGTCTCGTCCCAGCGGTCCTCCAAGGTGTAACCCAAAGCCTGGGCCGTTTTCTTGGACGTCTGGGTGAACAGCTCACAGGCGGAAAACAGCGCCTCGAACAGGGCATCCTTTTGACAGGGGGAGTAGGTGGAAAGATAGTGTTCCCAGGTTTTGGGGGGAAGATACTTTTCCAGGCCGTCCCCGGCTTTGCCCGCGTACACTGGGAAACCATGTTCCGTGCCAACCTGCCAGGAGAGCATCAACCGGAGCATCTTCCGAGTGCAGTTCTCCAGAAACTGCTGAGCGTAGAGCAGCTGTCCCCGCCAAATCCCCTTGGACACATAGGGCGCTGTCCACCAGAATTCGTTTCGGCACTCTTCGAACACCCGGGGGTTGGGCCGCTGGATTCCGTGGGTGCTCTCGTCTGGGGAAGGGAGCTGGGGCAGGAATCCGTCCTTATCCAGCAGCACAATGCTCAGCCGGTCGTCATAACAGTAGCTGTGGTAGTCCTCTACTCGGGCGATGGTGAGATCAATGCGGTTGCCGTCGGTGAACTGCATCAGGTACACTGCCAGGTGGGGGTAATGGTCGTTGAAAAGCTCCATTTCATCGGTGCGCTGCATCACCAGCAGTTCTCCGAAGGCGGGGGAAATGTCCCCCTGCTTGTAGGGCGTTACATCTGTGACTAGATATACGATGTCAAAGTCACGAAAGCGGTCCAGTTTTGCTGTGGGGTTTGCCCGGGACCCGTTGAGGATAACCCCTCGAATCTTGGGGTCTTTCCAGGCGTATTCCAGGATCAGCTGATACATTTCCTGTTCTGTGCGCATGGGTCCTCCTTTCCAGAAAATCCAGAACAGGGACGCACCCAAAAGCACGTCCCTGTCTTGTTCTTATTTCACGTTGGATACTTTGAGAGCCTTTCCCATTCTGTCAGGAAATCCCTCAGCGGAGAAACCCGGTGCTTTCCGTTCAGGAAAGCCGGGCGTTTCACGTCCGAGGGTTTCTCCAGGTGGACTATGCCAAATTATTTGGCATAGTCCACTGCGCGGCTCTCACGGATCATGTTCACCTTGATCTGACCAGGATAGTCCAGATCTGCTTCGATCTTCTTGCAAATCTCCCGGGCCAGCAGGGTCATTTTCTCGTCGTTGATCTTCTCCGGCTTCACCATGATGCGGATCTCACGACCTGCCTGGATGACATAGCAGCTGTCCCCTCCATCGAAGGAGGAG
>HF972677.1:22562-27961 GCA_000432995.1 Clostridium sp. CAG:1013 | reverse complement strand
ACTCCATCGAAGGAGGAGGCAACTTCTTCCAGTTTCTCCAGACGTTTGATATAGTTCTCCAGGTTTTCCCGGCGGGCGCCAGGTCTGGCAGCGGAGATAGCGTCAGCAGCCTGAACGATGCAGGCAATGACGGTCTTGGCTTCCACGTCGCCATGGTGAGCGGCGATAGCATGGATGACAGCCTCGCTCTCCCGGTATTTCCGGGCGGCTTCCACACCGATCTGCACATGGGAGCCTTCCACCTCGTGGTCCAGAGCCTTGCCGATATCGTGGAGCAAACCGGCCCGCTTAGCCACTGTGGGATCAAGTCCCAGTTCGGAGGCCATCATACCGGACAGGTAGGCCACTTCCAGAGAGTGATTCAGCACGTTCTGGCCGTAGCTGGTACGATAGCGCAGACGGCCCAGCAGCTTCACCAGTTCGTGATGGACACCGTTGACGCCCACTTCCAGCACGGCGCGCTCGCCTTCGGATTTGATGGTGGCGTCCACTTCACGGCGGGCTTTTTCCACCGTCTCCTCGATGCGGGTGGGATGAATACGTCCGTCGGCAATCAGCTTCTCCAACGCGATGCGGGCCACCTCACGGCGGACAGGCTCGAAGCTGGAGAGAGTGATGGCTTCCGGCGTGTCGTCGATGATCAGGTCCACACCGGTAAGGGTCTCGATAGCCCGGATGTTCCGACCTTCCCGGCCGATGATCCGGCCCTTCATCTCGTCGTTGGGCAGGGGCACCACGCTGATGGCGGCTTCGGACACATGGTCTGCCGCGCAGCGCTGGATGGCCAGGGCGATGATCTCCCGGGCGGTCTTGTCTGCCTCTTCCTTGGTCTGCTGCTCGAATTCCCGGATCTTTACGGCCTTCTCATGAGTCAGCTCGTTTTCCAGGTTGTTCAGCAGGTATTCTTTTGCCTGTTCCACAGTGAAGGAGGAGATCTTCTCCAACATGTCGAACTGGCTCTTCTTGACGGCCTCGGCTTCCTGCAAGCGTTCCTCGGCCTTCTTGTTTTTCTGGTCGATCTGGTTTTCCTTGCGTTCCATGCTTTCCAGCTTCTTTTCCAGGCTTTCCTCTTTTTGGAGGATCCGCTTTTCCTGATGCTGGATTTCCTTGCGGCGGTCGGCAAGTTCCTTCTCGGATTCGTTTCTCAGGCGGTGTAGCTCGTCTTTGCCTTCCAGAACGATCTCTTTCTTTTTGGCTTCCGCGTTTTTGATGGCGTCGCCCACGATGCGCTTTGCTTCCTGCTCAGCGGAACCGATCTCGGCTTCGGCCTTGTTTTTGCGGTAGTGGAAGCCCATAAAGAACGCGATCACGCCTGCCGCGGCAGCGGCCAGGATGGCGATGACGATACACAGCCACACAGCGATTTGGCCCAATCAGGCACCTCCTTTTCCTCGTTTCCTATTTTTTAATTTCAAATAACAGGGGAAGCCAGAGCGTAGTTTGCCCTGGGAAGTGCAGCGGGCCGCTTCGTTGAGCTATATGATCTTTTCAAAGTTTCGTTCTCTATTCGTTTTTTTATTGTTTTTTTCTTTTTCGGCAAGGGGACCCTTTTGAAAAAAGGACCCGTGAAAAAAGAAAAGAAAACCGTCGGTTTCCGGCGATCTTTATAGAAATTACTCAATAAAAAAATAAGTAAAGATGAAAAACAGGGAAATTCATATATAAAAGCGCCTAGTGCACTCTGTTTTTATTCTAGCCCTACCTAGTGGTAGTTGTCAAGAAATTTGTAACATTTTATTCACAGAAAGGGTGGAGAATGGAAGTTTCTTGTTCTTGACAAGGGTTTTCCCAAGTGCTATCATTAGTTCACCAAAAAAGAAACGCGATGAAAAGGAAGCCAATTTTCACCTGTGTTCCGGAACAGAGAGCGGCCGTCGCTGGCTGAAAGCGGCCGTCCGGAGAGGAAGATTGGTCACCACCTTTGAGCGGCGCTCCGAACGCGGGAAAGTTTCAAAAACTCTCTCACCCAAGGGGCGACGGCGGGCACCGTTACAGGCCGCAACGAGGAAGCCCTCCGAAAGGGAGGTGCTTTGAATCCGGGTGGAACCGCGGGTCCCTGGCAAAATACGTTACTGATGAACTGCCGGACGCCTGCCCCAGAGTGTTTGCTGGGGCAGGCGTTTTTTGCTTCCCCGGCGGAAAGGAGTTTCACATGGTAAAGATCGATCTGAAAGGCCAAGTAAAGGAATTTGAATCCGGCGTTACCGCTGCCGACGTGGCTAAGTCCATCGGCATGGGACTGTACAAGTCCGCCTGCGCCGCCCGCATCGACGGGGTAACCTGCGATCTGCGCACTCCCATTGAGAAGGACTGCGCTTTGGAGATCCTCACTTTCGACGTGGAGGACGGCAAGCGGGCCTACTGGCACACCACTTCCCACATTCTGGCTCAGGCCATGCTGCGACTGTATCCCGGCACCAAGTTCTCCATCGGACCCGCTGTGGACAACGGCTTCTATTATGATTTCGATCTTCAGCAGCCCATCTCCGCGGAGGATCTGCCCAAGATCGAGGACGAGATGAAGAAGATCATCAAGGAGAACCTGCCCATCGAGCGTTTCGAGCTGCCTGCCCAGGAAGCCAAGAAGCTGATGGAAGGTCAGGAATATAAAGAGGAGCTCATCGATGAGCACGCCGCCAACGGGGAGAACATCAGCTTCTACCGCCAGGGTGATTTCACCGACCTGTGCGCTGGTCCTCACCTGATGAGCACCGGCATGGTGAAGGCTGTGAAGCTCACCTCCATCACCGGCGCCTACTGGCGTGGCGACGCCACCAAGAAGATGCTCACCCGTGTCTACGGCGTTTCCTTCCCCAAGCAGTCTATGCTGGAAGAGCACCTGCAAATGCTGGAAGAGGCCAAAAAGCGGGACCACAACAAACTGGGCCGGGAACTGGAACTGTTCACCACCTGCGATCTTATCGGCCAGGGCCTGCCCATCCTGCTGCCCAAGGGCGCTCGGATCGTCCAGCTGCTCCAGCGTTTCGTGGAGGACGAGGAGCAGCGCAGGGGCTGGCTGCTGACCAAGACCCCCTACATGGCCAAGAGCGACCTGTACAAGGTCTCCGGCCACTGGGATCACTACAAGGACGGCATGTTCGTGCTGGGCGACGAGGAGAAGGACAAGGACGTGTTCGCTCTGCGTCCCATGACCTGCCCCTTCCAGTATCAGGCTTACCTGAACCGGAAGCGCTCCTACCGTGACCTGCCTCTGCGTTACAATGAGACTTCCACCCTGTTCCGCAACGAGGCCAGCGGCGAGATGCACGGCCTGATCCGTGTGCGGCAGTTCACCATTTCCGAGGGCCACCTGATGTGCACTCCCGAGCAGCTGGAGGACGAGTTCAAGCGCTGCCTGGAGCTGTGCGTGTTCATGCTCAAGACTCTGGGACTGTATGAGGACGTATCCTACCGGTTCTCCCAGTGGGATCCCAAGGACAACGAGAAGTACATCGGCACTCCCGAGCAGTGGGACGAGGCCCAAGGCGTGATGAAGAAGATCCTGGATCACCTGGAGATCCCCTATTCCATCGGCATTGGCGAGGCGGCCTTCTACGGACCCAAGCTGGACATCCAGATCAAGAACGTGTTCGGCAAAGAGGATACCCTCATCACCATCCAGATCGACCAGATGCTGGCCGAGAAGTTCGGCATGGAGTACACTGACCGTGACGGCAGCCAGAAGCATCCCTACATCATCCACCGGACTTCCATCGGCTGCTACGAGCGGACCCTGGCTCTGCTCATCGAGAAGTACGCCGGTGCGTTCCCCATGTGGCTGGCACCCACTCAGGTGAAGCTGCTGCCCATCGCCGACCGCCACTTCGACTATGCCTATGAAGTGAAGCGTGCCCTGGAAGACCGCGGCATGCGTGTGGAGCTGGACGATCGCAACGAGAAGATCGGCTACAAGATCCGCAGCGCTCAGATGGAAAAGGTGCCTTACATGGTTATCCTGGGCGATAAGGACGTGGAGGACAAGGTGATCTCCGTGCGCCACCGCAAGGACGGCGACCTGGGCACCATGACTCTGGATGAGTTCATCCAGAAGACCGTGGCGGAGATCGAAAGCAAAGAGATCAAATAAAAGCCGTAAAGCGGCTGAAATAGGGAAGGGACCTTTCGGGGTCCCTTTCTTTTTAAAATTGGGGGAATGGAACATGTGGATCGCCTTTGCTTTTGGGTCGGCCTTTTTCGCGGGAATTACTGCGGTGCTGGCCAAGTGCGGCATCCGTCAAACAGATTCCACTGTGGCCACGGCTATCCGTACCATTGTGGTGCTGGCCTTTTCTTGGGGAATGGTGTTTCTGGCAGGGACGCCGAAGCAGATCTTCGCTCTGGACGGGCTTACCTGGCTGTTTCTTATCCTATCCGGGTTGGCCACAGGAGCTTCCTGGCTGTGCTATTTTAAGGCGCTCCAGTTGGGGGATATCAACAAGGTGGTGCCCATTGACAAGTCCAGTGTGGTCCTTACCATGCTGCTGGCCCTGATACTGCTGGGGGAGGGCATCTCCCTGTTCGGGGGCGTTGGCCTGGTGTGCATCGCTGTGGGAACCTTTTTGATGATCGAAAAAAAGGAAACCTCCTCCCAAACTTCCCAGGGCAGCGCCTGGCTGCTGTATGCTGTGGGCTCCGCAGTGTTCGCCAGCCTGACCTCTATTTTGGGAAAGCTGGGTATCTCCGGAGTGGAGTCCAACCTGGGTACCGCCATCCGTACAGGGGTGGTACTGGTGATGGCTTGGGTCATGGTTCTGGTAGCGGGAAAGGCCCGAGAGGTGAGGGGAATTCCAAAAAAGGAGCTGCTGTTCATCTGCCTGTCGGGCATTGCCACGGGAGGGTCCTGGCTGTGCTACTACAAGGCTCTTCAGGACGGTCCTGCCAGTGTGGTGGTGCCTATTGACAAGCTGAGCATTCTTGTGACGGTTGCCTTTTCTTTCTTCGTGTTTCACGAAAAGTTGTCCAAACGGTCCGGCATCGGACTTGCTTTGATCGTGGCCGGAACTTTGGCCATGCTGCTGTAAAAGGAAATAGAAACGCCCCGGAAGGCACGCAGAGTGCTTTCCGGGGCGTTTTTTATGGGGTAATTATCCCAGCATGTGGACGGTTTCCGCCAGCAGGATGGGATGTTTCTGGTCTTGCGTGTAGGGTTCCCAGCGGGGCAGGCCCTCGCCGTTGGGATCGCCGGTCTTGACGAAGTTTGCCCAGTAGCCGGACACCGCCTTGGCCAGTTCCCAGTCACAGCCTTCCCAGGGACGCCAGCACCGGTCCAAGGTCTCAAACTCGTACCACAGCTCGCTGGAGTGGAAGGCTCCTGCGTTGTCGCCGGGGAGCTTTCGGTTGAACAGGTAGAAGTAGCAGGGCCGACGTCCCAGTTTCAGCTGGTTCTCGCACCAGCGGGT
>HF972677.1:5019-22535 GCA_000432995.1 Clostridium sp. CAG:1013 | reverse complement strand
CTTCCTGGAGCAGGGACTGCCCGCCAATATCGTCTCCGGTGGAACCGATCATGTAGGCGATGTCGTGGATTTCTCCCCGCTCCGCCAGACGGTCTGTGGTATCAGGCAGCAGCCAGCCATCCACATGGGGAGACCAGCTCAGGCTGGGACCCTGTACCGCGTATGCCCCATCCCGCAGCTTTTCCGCAGGGACGCGCCGCAGCTCTTCCACGGTGGATACGCCCAGGTAGGTCATCAGTTTTCGGGAAGTCTCCCACAGCTGTTCCTTGTCGGGGGTCTCGTGGAGGGCCTGGATGCCGCCTCCGCTTTGGAGGATGGCACCCCGCATCATCCCCTTAGAAAGGGGAGAGGAGATGATAGCCTGAACGCTCATGCAGCCGGCAGACTGTCCAGACAGGGTGATCTTATCCGGGTCGCCGCCAAAAGCGCCGATGTTCTCCCGCACCCATTTCAATGCGAAGATCTGATCCAGGATGCCGTAGTTGCCGGAAACACCCTGAGGATTTTCCTTTTCCAGATCGGGGTGGGCGAAGAAGCCAAAGGCGTTCACCCGGTAGTTGATGGTTACCAGCACCACGCCTTTTTTGGCGTAGCCTTCCCCGTCGAATTCCTTCTCCGTGCCGCAGCCGTGCATGAATGCGCCGCCGTGAATCCAGAACAGAACCGGAAGTTTGGAGTCGGAATCAGCTCCTGCGGGGGTCCAGATGTTTAGATAGAGGCAGTCCTCGTTCCAAGGAGGAATCATCACGTCATAGAATTCCTTGCCGTAAAACTCCATAGAGGCAAGCTCTGCCTGGGGGCACCGGGCAGAAAAAGCAGTGCAATCCAAGGGCTCGGTCCAGGGATCGTGTTCCTGAGGACGGCGGAACCGCAGTTCCCCCACCGGGGGCTGGGCGTAGGGCACACCCTTAAAAATGACCGTGTTTCCGTCCTGACTCAGACCGCCTTGAATGGGGCCCTGTTTTGTGGTGACACAGGTGTTCATGTGTGTTTCCTCCTTATTTTTATTTTATAATTCTTGATCGGGTGCTTCCTGCTTGGCAGAAGGGAGTTGCAGCCGCTGGCGGATCTCCTCCAAGTCGCTGTCATCCTTGCCCAGGGAAGGCCATACGTTGAGCTTATCTCCGGCTCTGCGGGGGATGATGTGGAAGTGCAGATGGGGTACCGACTGCTGGGCGCTCTTTCCGCTGGCGCTGAGCACGTTTACACCGTCGTAGCCGCAGTCCTTTACGTAGTGTTCCGCTACCAGTCGCACGGTAGCCACGGTCTGGAGGGCCGTTTCCTCACGGCATTTCATCAGGGAGACCACATGGGCTTTGGGGACCACCAGGGTATGGCCTTCCGCGTCACCGGCAGTATCCAAAAATGCCAAAGTGTGTTCATCCTCATAGATCTTGTAGCAGGGGTCTTGTCCATGGATGATTCTGCAAAACGGGCAGTCCTCCTGAGGCTCCTCTGACGCGTCCACATCCTCTGGGGAAGCCAAGGGGATGGGATCCAGCAGGCCGGGTTCTTCCGGCGGGGGAGGAAGCTCTTCCTCTTTCAGCCGGGGGATGAATCGGGGCGCGAAACGTCCTTTGCCCCGTCCCATAATGTATAGCGCTCCGATGATGGAGAAGATCACCGCGCCGATGAAGTTCACCAACAGATCTTTCATGGTGTCGTGCAGGCCGATATCAAGATAACCGGGCCACTATTCTCCGTTGACTACCACGCTGTCCATCACTACCCGTACAGCATCGTTATGGCCGTCGGGGTTAAGGGATACGGAGGAGATGGCGTTGAGCCACACGTCTTTCTGCATGTCGGTGTGGAAAAAGTAATCCATGCCATACTCGAAAAATTCCCAAAGCACGCCGATGGTCATGGAAAAGCAGAACGCCACCAAGGCCACAAAGGCTGGGGAAAGGCGGACCTTAAATTTCCGGGATCGGTTGAGGATATCCACCATGGCGATGCCAATGGCGGCCATCAAAAAGCCGTTCATGGTGTGGAGCATGGTGTCCCAGAATGGGAAAGTCAGGTAGTACTCCTGGATCTCTCCCAAGATCTCTGCGGAAAAAATGAACAGCAAGATGATGATTTCCAGCGTGTTTGGCACGTCGATGTGAAGCCGGCGTTCCACGAAGGTGGGGATCATGAACAGTACCAGGGTCAGGCCGCACAGGAACACGTTGTAGTATTCTCCGTTGAAGATCTCCAGGACCATCACGGCAATGACCAGGGCCCGCAGCACCACATAGGTGGTAAAAAGAACAGGATGCTGGCGGATCTCTCCCCGCATCTGCTGACGAGTCTCCCGGGAATGCTGCCGGCGCTCTTCCCGTGTGGGTCTCGGATGTTTTTTCGTTGCCATAGTTTTCCTCTTTTCCAAGCAGTATGAGCGGTTTTGACTATGATACCACACTTGCGAAAAAAGAAAAAGCGGTGTGAGGAAAAAACTCACACCGCTTTGCCATGTCAGGTTTTTGACTTGTTTTTGAAAAGGATCCGGTAGATCGTCCCGCCTGCCAGAGTCAAGATCAGCAGGGCGATCCCCAACGTCCAGAAAGACCACTGAGAACCAAAAGCATCCCCCACCGCCCCAGAAACCGGGCTGGCAGCGATCATAAACAGACTGTACACCATGCTGCTGACGCTGACAAGAGTAGCTCGCTGGTCACTGGGAAAATCGTCGTTGAGGGAGGCGTCCAGCCGAAGTTCAAGCAGGCTTTCAGCACATTGTGCCAGAACTCCTCCCAACAGGGCCAAAGGCCACCAGAAGGTCCCTGCCAGGAAGGTGCCTCCCGCGCAGCACAGGGCACAGAAGAGCGCACAGGGGAAAAGCCTTACCTTCACCCGGGCACCTAAGGCCATGCCCGCAGCACCGGACAGGCGGAGAAGCATCAGCGCCGCCCCCAGAAACAGGGGAGACAGCCCACCGTCCAACAGATGCTGCTGGGAATACATGAAGGTGAGATAAATGGGCGCCGCCGCAGCGCCGCTTGCCAGGATCTTGCAGGCTGAACGGGGATTGTTTTTGAGGAAGGAGAAACTCCGGAAGATGTGTTCTTTCAGCCTGGGTCCAAGCTGGGAGAAAGGATGCTGAGTCCGCTGGCGCTGGGCTTCCGTCACCAAAGGCTCCGTCAGGGCCAGAGCCGACATGCCGCAGATGGCAGAGCAGGTGGCGGTGATGGCGTAGGCGGGGAAAAATCCTAGCAGGGCTGCCACGCCTCCCAGCAGGCTGCTGAGAGAGACGGACACATAGGCGGAGATTCCCAGCCAGGAATTATGTTTCAGGTAGGTGTCCTCACTGCCTACGGCTTTCAGACTGTCGTAGGTGAGGGCTTCCTGAGTGCCGGAACAGAAGTTATACATCAACGCCTGACACGCCATGGAAAGGCACACGCCCCAAAAGTCTTGGCTGAAAGCCATCAGCAGGGCGGAGCAGACGCCGCACAGGCTGGAGATCACCAAGGTGCGCTTTCGTCCCAGCAGGTCGGCGGCCATGCCGCTGGGGACCTCGCAGAGAAAGCTGACTACATGGAAGATGCCTTCCGCCAGTCCTACCTGGGCCAGGGAAAATCCCCGTGAGAGAAGGAACACCACCCATACCCCGTCGGCGATCCGCAGAGAGAAGAGAAAGTTGTAAATGTGCAAAAAGAAAAGCTGTCGTTTGATCTGCATTTATATCATTCCGTTTCTGAAAAAAGTATCATTCAGCGCCTTTTTTCAGAGGAAAATAAAAAATGCCATGGCGAAAACACCATGGCAAAAAAGAGCTTTTGTCATGGATCCTCAGGAAAAATGGGCGCACTTCTAGACGGAATGGATTAAATGCCTCCTTTTTGCTCTAAAAGGACATTCCATTTCCAGCCCACGATGTGTGCTCCTTTCCGTAAAGATCCGTTCTTTTTTTCAGTATATTCCTAGGGTATCCCCCTTGTCAAGAGGGCGTTAGTTTTTCAGGCTCTGCAAGGGCGCGGGAATCTTGCCGCCCCGATGGACGAACACGCTGGGGGAGGCGGGGTTCACCGCCATAATGGGACCGCTGCCCAGCAGACCACCGAAGTCCAGTTCTTCCCCGGCCTGCTTGCCCACCGCGGGGATGACACGCACAGCAGTGGTCTTGGAGTTGACCATGCCGATGGCGGCCTCGTCGGCGATGATACCGGAGATAATCTCGGGAGAGGTGTCTCCGGGGATGGCGATCATGTCCAGACCCACGGAGCACACAGCAGTCATGGCTTCCAGCTTGTTCAGGGTCAGGCAGCCAGAGCGAGCAGCCTCGATCATGCCAGCGTCCTCGGTGACGGGAATAAAGGCGCCGGACAGGCCACCCACGCTGGAGGAGGCCATGACGCCGCCCTTTTTCACAGCGTCGTTCAAGAGGGCCAAAGCGGCGGTGGTGCCGTGAGCGCCGCACTGTTCCAGACCCATGCCTTCCAGAATGTAAGCCACGCTGTCGCCGATGGCGGGAGTGGGAGCCAGGGACAGGTCCACGATGCCAAAGGGCACGCACAGCCGCCGGGAGGCCTCCTGGGCCACCAGCTGTCCCATGCGGGTGATCTTAAAGGCAGTGCGCTTGATCAGCTCGGCGATCTCAGTGAGGGTGCAGCCCTCCCCGTGCTTTTTGATGGCCGCCCGAACCACGCCGGGACCGGAAACGCCCACGTTGATTACACAGTCAGGCTCGCCCGGACCGTGGAAGGCGCCGGCCATGAAGGGATTGTCCTCGGGAGCGTTGCAGAACACCACCAGCTTGGCGGCGCCGATGCACTCCCGGTCAGCAGTGCGCTGGGCGGTCTCCAAAATGATGCGGCCCATCTTTTCCACGGCGTCCATGTTGATGCCCGCCTTGGTGGTGCCCACGTTTACAGAGGAGCACACCAGTTCGGTCTCGTCCAGTGCCTGAGGGATGCTCTCGATCAGAGCGTAATCTCCGGGACCAAAGCCCTTGTGGACCAAAGCGGAGTACCCGCCGATGAAGTTGACGCCCACGGTGTGAGCGGCTTTGTCCAAGGCCTTGGCGAAGCGGATGGGGGAAGAGGTGGGGCAGGCTCCGGCGATCATGGCGATGGGGGTGACGGAGATCCGCTTGTTGATGATGGGAATGCCGTACTGCCGGGAAATGTCCTCGCCGGTCTTTACCAGATTCTCGGCATAGCGGCAGATCTTGTCATAGACCTTCTGGGCTGCCCGGTCCGGATCGGGATCGATGCAGTCCAGCAGGGAGATGCCCATGGTGATGGTGCGGACGTCTAAGTCCTCGTTGTCGATCATATTGATCGTTTCCAAGATCTCGTTGGTATTCAAAAAAGGAAGCTCCTTTCAAATGCGATTTTGGGAAAGCGCTGGCGGGCTCAGATACGGTGCATGGAGTTGAAGATGTCCTCGTGCATCACGTGGATCTTCAGGTTCAGGGATTCGCCCAGGGCGTCGAAGGTGTCGGCCAGGTCAGCTACCTTCACAGTGGCGTGGGTAATGTCCACCAGCATGACCATGACGAACATGTCGTGAAGGATGGACTGAGTCACTTCCAGCACGTTCACATCCTTTTCCGCGCACATATTGGACACCTTCGCCAGGATGCCCACCATATCTTTTCCGATTACGGTGATGACCGCTTTTTCCATTTTATCCATAGGGGTTCCTTCCTTTCGCTGTCTCTTTGTGGTCCATTATGGAGCATAACGGGCCCTCATGTCAAGGCATCAAAGGCGTTTTCCCCGGTTTTTTGCCTTTCTTCCTTCCCTTTTCCCTGGATTTGTGATAAGATATTCTTCAAGCGTCTGGCCGGGCGCTGTTTCTTGGTTTTAACGGCTTGGAAAGGATGTGCCGCCTTTTGAGATATCATTTTGCCTGTGATTGTCACAACCACTCCAACTGCTCTCCCGACGGGAACGACAGTATTTTGGAGATGCGCCGGCGGGCTCAGGAGCTGGGCCTGTGGGCCCATACACTCACCGACCACTGCGAGTGTCAGAAATTCCCCACCCGCTATCGTCCCCGGGTCAAGCAGGCCTGGGAGGAGATGGCCACCCAGATTCCCCGAGAAGGGGAGAATCTGCCCCGCTTCTATCGGGGTATCGAGCTGGGCCAGCCCAACCAGGACGAAGCCGCGGCCCGGGAAGCACTGGCTGGACGGGATTACGACTTTATCATCGGGTCCATCCACAATATCCGGGGATTCGAGGATTTCTTTTTCCTGGACTACTCCCAGCTGGAGCCGGGATACATCGACCAGCTGCTGACCACCTATTGGGAGGAAGAGCTGGAGGTCATCCGGTGGGGAGAATTTGACTCCCTGGGTCACCTGACTTATCCTCTCCGGTACATTGAAGGAGACCACGGCATCCCGGTGGACCTGACCCGGCACCAGGAGGCCATCGACCAGGTGTTCCGGGCACTGATCCAGAACGGCAAGGCCCTGGAGGTGAACACCTCCGGCTTCCGGCAGAAGATCGGCCGCGCTCTCCCGGACCTGCCCCTGCTGCGGCGGTATCGGGAGCTGGGGGGAGAGCTGGTGACCATAGGCTCCGACGCCCATTCCACAAAAGACTTGGGCCGAGGCATCGACGAGGGAATGGACCTGCTGAAAGAAGCGGGCTTCCGGTATTTGGCGGTCTATGAACGTCGCCGCCCCATCCTGCTGCCCTTGGAGTGATTTTAACAGAGAGCAAGGCTCTTTTTGAACGATAGTTACTGAGAAATCAGAGAAGGAGGAACTTGTCATGGCAATGGAACAGCTTTTGGAACTCTTGCAGGACCAGGCCAACCTCACCCCCGCTCAGCTGGCAGTGATGCTGGGAGAGCAGGAAGAGGATGTGGTGAAGGCCATCAAGAAGTATGAGAAGGAGGGCGTCATCAAAGGATACCACGCCTTGGTGAATTGGGAGCGCACGGAAGTGCCCCGCGCCACCGCTCTCATTGAGCTGCGGGTCTCTCCCCAGAAGGACACCGGCTTTGATGAGATCGCCGGCCGGGTGATGAATTTCCCCGAAGTGGAGAGTGTGTACCTCATGTCCGGCGGCTATGACCTGGCCGTCACCGTGACGGGAAAGACCATGTCGGATATCGCCATGTTCGTGTCCAAGCGCCTGGCCACCATCGGCGGGGTGCTGTCCACCGCCACTCACTTCGTGCTGACCAAGTACAAGGACGGCGGCGTGGTCTTTGCAGGGGATTATGAGGAAATTGACGAGAGAGGGAGCAATCTGTGTGATTGATTACGAGAATTTAGTCAACCGCAGTGTGAAGAGGATCAAGCCTTCGGGCATTCGGAAATTCTTCGACATTGCCAACGAAATGGACGACGTGATCTCCCTTTCTGTGGGAGAGCCTGATTTCCACACCCCCTGGCATATCCGGGAGGAGGGAATCCAATCTTTGGAGAAGGGCCGCACCAGCTATACCCCCAACCGGGGCTTTCTCAAGCTGCGGGCGGAGATCTCCAACTATTTAGAGCGCCACTACACGGTGAAGTACGATCCCGAGTCGGAGATCCTGGTCACCGTGGGCGGCAGCGAAGCCATCGACCTGTGCGTGCGCAGTCTGGTGAACCCCGGGGACGAGGTGCTTATCCCCGAGCCCAGCTTTGTGTGCTATGTGCCCATTACGGAAATGGCCGGCGGCGTGCCGGTGATCATCGAGACCAAGGCGGAAAACAAGTTCCGCCTCACCGCTGAGGAGCTGGAGGAGAAGATCACCGACAAGACCAAACTGCTGGTCCTGCCTTACCCCAACAACCCCACCGGCGCCGTCATGCGCCGGGAGGACCTGGAAGCGGTAGCTCGGGTTGTGGAGCGCCACAATCTGCTGGTGCTCTCCGACGAGATCTACGCTTCCCTGACCTATGGTTCTGAGCCCCACACGGCATTCTCTGCCATTCCTGGGATGCAGGAGCGGACCATCTTGGTCAACGGTTTCTCCAAGTCCCACGCCATGACTGGTTGGCGTATGGGCTATGCCGCTGGACCTAAGGAGATCATCGGGCTGATGACCAAACTGCACCAGTTCGCCATCATGAGCGCCCCCACCATGAGCCAGTATGCCGCTATCGAGGCCATGAAGAACGGGGACGACGACATCGAATACATGAAGAACCAGTACGACATGCGCCGCCGGCTTATTGTGGACGGGCTGAATTCCATGGGCCTGAAGTGCTTCGAGCCGGAAGGGGCTTTCTACGTGTTCCCCTCGGTGCGTTCCACCGGACTCACGTCTATGGAATTCTGCGAGCGGCTGATCCGCTCTCATCGGGTGGCAGTGGTCCCCGGCGACGCTTTCGGCGCCTGCGGCGAAGGCTTTGTGCGGATCTCCTACTGCTATTCCACC
Organism: Clostridium sp. CAG:1013; assembly: GCA_000432995.1. Lineage (GTDB taxonomy): Bacteria > Bacillota > Clostridia > Oscillospirales > Acutalibacteraceae > Acutalibacter. Next base: position 14,219 of record HF972677.1, on the reverse strand, counting down.
AAACATATCATTGAGGCCCTGGAGCGCATGGAAGCGTTCCTGAAAGAGCTATGAGCCAGCGGGTATGGCTCTCCCGGTGTGGCGGCTACGCCCCGGAGGAACTTCTGCGCCAGGTGGAGGAAGCCTTTGACGCCCTGGGCGTCTGGGAGGAACTGAAACCCGGCATGCAGGTGGTCATCAAACCCAACTTGGTGATGAGCTCCAAACCAGACGCTGCCATCGCCACCCACCCGGCTTTGGTGGCTGCCGTGGGCAAGTGCGTCCAAAAGGCGGGGGCTGACGTGATCATCGCGGAGAGTCCCGGCGGGCCCTATACCCCTGCGGCCATGAAGGCCGTGTTTCGGGGTTGCGGCTACGCGGATATGGCTAAAGAGTGCGGCTTCACCCTGTACACAGAGTGTAAGAGCCGGGAGGTTTCCCTGCCCGGAGCGGTGCGCTGCCGCCAGCTTTCCGTGGTGGAGCCCTTCCTTACCAGGGACTACCTGATCGACCTGGCGAAATTAAAGACCCACTCCATGGTGGGGTATTCCGGAGCGGTGAAGAACCTGTTCGGAACGGTGCCCGGCTTGCAGAAACCGGAGCTTCACTGTCGATTCCCGGAGAAGCAGCCCTTCTCCGAGATGCTGGTGGACCTGTGCGATTTTCTGAAGCCTGACCTGTGCTTCCTGGACGGGATCCTGGCTATGGAGGGCAACGGTCCCACAGGCGGTTCTCCCCGCAAGGTGGGAGTGTTGGGGGCATCCAAGAGCCCTTACGCCCTGGACGTGTGCGGCGCGGCCCTTATCGGGCTGGAGCCGGAAAGCGTGCTGATGCTGAAAGAGGCCCATCGCCGGGGGCTGGGACCCATTGTCCCGGAGGAGTGCGAACTGCTCAAGGAGACGGTGGAGGCCCTGGCTCAGCCGAACTTTGTGAAGGCCAAGGCATCCAGCACGGATTTCCTGGACCGGCTGCCCAAATTCCTGCGGCCTGCGGCGAAGAAATTGACCACCCCCACTCCCAAGATCCGCAAAAAGGAGTGTGTGGGCTGCGGCAAATGCGCTGAAAGCTGTCCCCAGCACACCATCACCATCCGGGATGGGAAAGCGGTCATCGATTATAAGCAGTGCATTCGGTGTTTCTGCTGCCATGAGATGTGCCCCAAGCACGTCATCGATATCCGGCGGTGGAGCCTGCTGCACTTCTGACGGGAAATCGAAGAGGAGAAAAAGAGAGACCGGCTCGGCCGGTCAAAGAACGGAGCGACCCATGAAACTGAAGGCATTCGCGAAAATCAACCTGACCCTGGACATCACCGGGCGTCGGGAGGATGGATATCACACTCTTGACACGGTGATGCAGAACGTCTCCGTGTGGGATGAGATCGAGATCAAGAAGATCAACAAACCGGGCATCCGGCTGTTCTGCAACCGGGAATACCTGCCCGTGGACACGAAAAACACTGCTTTCCGGGCAGCCCAGTATTTCTTCCAGCACTGCGGCATCACCGGTCAGGGACTTTCCATCAATATCCGGAAGTACATTCCCAGCCGGGCAGGCATGGGAGGCGGCAGCGCTGATGCAGCTGCGGTGCTTCACGGTTTGAACCGCATGTTCAAGGCGAACCTCCCCTTGGAGACCCTGGTGGAGCTGGGAGCCAAAGTGGGGGCCGATGTGCCCTTCTGCGTGGCGGGAGGTACCTGCCGCTGCAAGGGTATTGGTGAGCAGGTGGAAAAAGCCCCTGCTATGCCTGACTGCTGGCTGGTGCTGTGCAAGCCCCCCGCAGGTATGAGCACTCCCCGGGCCTACGCCTTGATTGACCAGTTCCCCATTTCCCGGGCACAGGCCACGGACAAGATGGTTTCCCTTCTTTCCGGCGGGGACCTGCGGCGAATCGGCGAAGGTTTGGCCAACCGATTCGACGAGACCATGAAACTCCAGCAGGTGCGGGAGATCAAGCGGGTGATGCTGGGCAGCGGGGCATATGGCGCCAGCATGACCGGCAGCGGTTCCGCGGTGTTTGGTATTTTCGATTCCGAAGAGACCGCCCGAGCCTGTTCTCAGCAGCTGGAGGGCAAGGGCCGGTTGTACATGGCTCATCCATTGGACCACGGCTGGGAGTTTATCCCCGATAAATAACCGAACATGATAAAAAGCCTGGCTGTTTGCCGGGCTTTTTTTGCAAAGGAAAGGACGTTGACCTTTCGAGAAAACAGGTTTACAATGTCCTCAGAGAGAAGGTGCCTTCCATGAAAAAGGAAAAATTAGGTTGGAAACTATGGTTGGTGTTTGGAGTGCTGACGGTACTTCCCCTGGTGATAAGCGCCATCGCTGTGTTCTGGTTTCTGCCAGACACTATTCCCGCTCATTATGGTGCCTCCGGACAGGTGGACCGGTGGGGGAGCAAGTACGAGTCCTTTATTCTTCCGGGAATCGTCCTCCCCTTTGGTTTATTTATGTTGGGAATGGTTAAGCTGGCTTCCCGGCAGGAAGCAGCTGGAAAAAAGAGCCGGCTGGCTGTGGCGATCTGCGGGGTGGTCAGTCTGCTGGTGTTCAACGGGCTGAATATCTTTTTTCTGTACACCTCCTGGACCCAGGTGGAAAAACTGTGGGAGGTGCCGGATCTAGGCTTGCGGGCACTGTTTGTTGTGCTGGCGGTGGTGCTGATCGTGTTGGGGGCGGCGATGCCCTACGCCAAGCAGAACCTCTTGTTTGGAGTGCGTACCAAGGGAACCTTGGAAAACGAGACAGTCTGGAGAAAAAGCCAGAAATTCGGCGGGAAGCTGTTTTTGGGGGCCGGAGTGGTGAGCCTGGTATCTGTCCTGTTACCCGAGCCCTGGATGACAGGTGTTGTCTGCACCGTTGTGATGGCCGCAGGGATAGGGTCAGGGATTTACGCCTGGCGGGAAAGTAAACGGGAACAGGCCTGAAATCGGACAGTGAAATTTGATAAAAACAGAGGGACGTCGCGAAAGAGCGGCGTCCCTTTTCATTATATAGCTTATGCAAACAGTACTCCGCACACCAGACCAGTGACAACCGCTCCCACATAGAGAACAGCGGTGAGCAGGAGGTTTTCCTTCCAGTGGCGGTTGTACTTGAACAGAACCGCCAGACCCAACCCGGCGCCAGTGCAGAGTCCCGCTACCACTGCCCCAAAGGATAGGGAGCCGGACAGATACAGCTCTGTGAGGATGACAGAAGCGGCGCAGTTGGGAATGAACCCGATAAGCCCCGCCACCAAAGGCTGGAACACGCTGCCGGAAAGGAGTACCTGGGAGATTCGATCTTCTCCAACCAGGTGGATGGCTCCACCCAGCACCAGATTGACGATCAGCAGGAACAGGGCGATACGGACTGTGTGCACCAGGGCGGAGCGGACAATGCCGTGGTGTTCGCAGTCGCAGTCCCGGCAAAGATCCTCAAAGGGATGTTCTGTTTCCTGATGGGGAAGATGTTTCCACAGCAGGTCGGTGAGCAGTCCGAACACGATGCCAGAGACCAGCTTCACGCCTAAAAGCATCATCAGGTCCGGCAACGCCCCAGGGTGGGAAAGGAGAATGGGCAGAGCCTCGTCGCTGGTGGCCAGGAACACTGCCACCAAGGTGCCTGGGGTGATGAGCCGACCGGCGTAGAAGTTGGCAGCAGCTACGGAGAAACCACACTGGGGAACCAATCCCAGCACAGCGCCTCCCACCGGTCCGAAGGGCCCCAGCTTTGTCAGGGCGCCGGTCAGCTTCTCGCTGGCCCGATGTTCCAGAAATTCGATAAGCAGGTAGGCTCCAAATAGGAAGGGCAGAGTTTTAACAGTGTCCAAAAGTGCGTCTAAAAGTAGATCCAGCATAGTGGTGACCTTTCATAGAGAAGTACATTGCAATATGGTTGAGGGCGTATCTTTCGTCAATGGTATCTATTATATCATCCTTGTCAAATGGCTCCGTATAAGGTGCCGGAAAAAGGTCCATACTCTTCCCAGAAACTGGAAAAGGATGGATCTGCCATGAAAGTGATGGAACATAAAGACAAACGAAATCTTCTGGGAAAAGCTCTGGTCTGTGGGTTTGTGATGGCGGCAGTGGTGAGCTTTTTTCCCTTCGCGGCCGCCTGTGGGGAACTGCCGGAAAATGTGGTGCGGCTTCATGTGGTGGCCAATTCTGATTCGGAAGAGGATCAAGCAGTGAAGCTATTGGTGCGGGACGCAGTGTTGGAGGAAGCGTCCAAGTGGTACGACGGGGCCCAGTCTATGGAGGAAGCCAGTTCCCTGCTGTGTACCCATTTGCAGTCCTTGGGGGACACTGCCAGAGAGACGCTGGCGGAGCAGGGCATGGAGTATTCCGCCACGGTCCAGATGACGGAGATGTACTTCACGACTCGGGATTACGGTTCTTTCCGACTGCCCGCCGGCCGGTACCGGACCTTGCGGGTCACTCTGGGGGAAGGAGAAGGCCACAACTGGTGGTGTGTGGTGTTTCCTTCTCTGTGCCTGCCTGCTGCTGGAGACGGGGAAGAGCCTCTCCTGTCCCTACCGGAAACAGAGCGAGAGATCGTGGAAGCCCAGGATGGCTATCAGGTAAAGTTTAAAGCTGTGGAGCTTTGGGAGTCTCTGAGGGAGTGGCTCAGAGGGTGACGGGGGTTTTCCAGCCCACGGCCTTGTGATATAATATCCGCAAGCATTGATACAGCGGCGCGGACGGCAAGGGAGAAGTATCTGACGAGCCCGGCGGCCTTAAAGCCGCCTGCACGGCATGCCCACCGCGGGACACAGGGCGGAAAAGGAGAGAGTGAGTTGCTTCAATTTGTATTGGGACGAGCCGGGAGCGGCAAGACAGACTATCTGCGGCGGTTGCTGGCGGACCGGAGCCGGACAGGGTTCGGGGGCACGGTGATGATCGTGCCGGAGCAGTACACCTTCGAGACGGAAAAGGCCATGCTCCGGCTGGCAGGACCGGTGCGGGGAAATTCCATCCCTGTGTATAGCTTTACCCGACTGGCGGAAGCGGTATTCCGTAAAGAGGGGGGCGCCGTGGGCCGCAGGCTCAGCGACGGGGGTAGACGTATCCTCATGGCCTCGGCGGTGGAAGCCCGCCAGGATCGGCTGGAGGTCTACGCTGCCACTGCCAAAAGCGGACGCATCACCGACGTGATGCTTACCGCCGTCAACGAGATGAAGATGTGTGGCATCTCCCCTGGAGAGCTGCTCCAAGCTTCCCAAGATCTGGGGGACCGGGGCTTGGGGAAGAAACTTCAGGAGCTCTCTCTCCTCTACGATACATACGAGGCATTGGTGGCGGCCTCCTACCTGGACACCCGGGACGACCTGACCCGCTTGGCCCAGGCTTTGGAGACCAGCGACTTCTTCGCGGGTTGCACTGTGGCGGTGGACTCCTTCGAGGGCTTCACAGCTCAGGAGCTGAAGGTGCTCACCCAGATCCTCCGCAGCGCAGATCAAGTGGTGGTAGCCCTGTGCACTGACGGTCTTGACGACACAGGCACCGGGCTTTTCGCCTTGGTGGACCGCACCCGACGCCGTCTTACTGCCGTAGCTCAGGAAAACGGGGTGAGGGTTCAGCCGCCGGTGATGCTAACAGGAGCCCCCCGTTTTCAAAACGAGAATCTAAAGCTGGTGGAAGCCCAGCTGTTCTGCGCCGGAGAGATCATGACCTCACAGGACTATGAAGGTGTCACTCTGTTTGAGGCCAGGGACCCCTATGAGGAAGCGGAATTCGTGGCGGCTACCATCCGGAAGCTGGTGATGGAGGAGGGCTACCGTTACCGGGAGATCTCCATCATCTGCCGGGACCCTCAGAGGTATTACGGCTGTCTTGACGCCGCCCTGAAAAAGCGGGACATACCCTGTTTCGTGTCCCAGCCCGCCAAAGTGGACGGGGAGCCGGTTACACGGTTTGTTCTGGGGGCGTTTCAGGCTGTACTTATGGGATACCAGACGGAGGCACTGCTGGAAATGCTCAAGACCGGTGTTTCCGGGTTCACTACCGAGGAGATCTCCGACCTGGAAAACTACGCTTATTTGTGGAAGATCTCCGGGTCCGCCTGGCGGCAGGAATTTGTCCGCCATCCTCAGGGCTTCGGCAAGGAGCTGACAGAGGAGGACCGGCTGGAGCTTGCCCGCCTCAATAGTCTGCGGGAACGGCTCATCGGACCCCTGGAACGTTTTGAGTCCCGTACAAGAAACGCCACCGGAGCGGAGTTATCCCAGGCGGTGTACCTGCTCCTGATGGCTTACGGCATGGAGGAGAACCTGCCTCAGTACTGCCTTGCCTTGGAGGAGGCGGGGGAGGACGCCCTTTCCCAGAAACAGCTGCGCATTTGGGACCTGCTCATGGAGACCCTGGACCAGATGCGGGCCATTTTAGGGGACAAGCCCATTCCACGAGAGCGGTACTGCCAGCTTTTGAAGGAAGTAATTGCCGGGGAGGACGTGTCGGAGATTCCCCAGACCTTGGATCAGGTGCTGTTTGGCACGGCAGAGCAGGTGCGTCAGTCTGCGCCCCGAGCGGCGTTTCTGATCGGCGTGGCCCAGGGAGAATTCCCTTTGGCGCCCAAATCTAACGGTGTGTTCTCCGACGCGGAACGGCGGGAGCTTATTGCCCGCGACCTGCCCTTGGGCGACCCCTTGGAGCAGCGCACCATGGAGGAGCGGTATCTGGCCTATTCCGTGGCTTGCGCGCCTTCTCAGCGGCTGTACATGACCTGGCCACGGTCCGCTGACGGGGAGGACAAGGAGCCCAGCGAGCTGGTGTCCGCCTTGCTGGGGATTTTCCCCAACCTGAGACCTCTGCGGGACCTGCCCGATGAGTATTTCGCCGACTCCAAAGAGGCCGCCTTCTCCCGGATGGCCGCCCGTTTTCGGGAGACCGACGCAGCTTCCGGGGCGTTTCGGATGTTGTTTCAGGAGGAGCCGGACTACCAGGGCCGGGTGGAGTCTTTGGAGCGTGCTTCCGGGGCCCGGGAACAGCGGGTGACAGACCCAGCCTTGACAAAAGGACTGTTTGGAGAGCACCCCTTCTTGTCTCCCACTCAGGTGGAGACCTTCTACCAGTGCCGGTTCCAGTATTTCTGCAAGTACGGGCTGGGGGCCAGGGAGCGGCGCACTGCCGAGGTGGACGTGCTCCAGTACGGCACCCTGATGCATTACCTTTTTGAGAAAGTGTTCCGAGAGGACCGGGAGGTCCGGGCCCAGTGGTCAGAGGAGGACCTGGAAGCCAAGGTAAAGGAGCTGGTGCTCCAATACGCCCAGGAGAACCTGGGCGGGCTGGAACTGCTTAGCAGCCGGGAGAAATACCGGTTGGAACGGCTGGCCGCCTCCGCCTGCAAGCTGATCCGCCATGTGGAGGAGGAGCTCTCTCAGAGCCAGTTTGTCCCAGAGCGACTGGAATGGGGTCTGGGCTACGGCAAGGACGCCCCGCCCTTGAAGATCCCCACAGAGCGGGGCATGGTCACGGTGGGGGGCACCATCGACCGGGTGGACACCTACACCGACCCTCAGGGTCAGCGTTTTGTGCGGGTCATCGACTATAAGACGGGGAAAAAGGATTTCCGCCTGGTGGACGCCTTCTATGGACTGAACATGCAGATGCTGGTGTATCTGGCGGCCCTGGTGGAGAACGGGGAGGAACTGCCTGCCGGGATTCTCTACATGCCCGCGGCGGAGCCTTCTGTCTCTGTGGAGCGGGGCGCCGGAGACGACAAGATCAAGGCGGAAGCGGACAAGCAGTTGAAAATGAGCGGTGTGGTCCTCAGCGACCAGGAAATCATCCAGGCCATGGAAGCGGGGGCTCATGGAAGGTTCATCCCTGCTTCCCTGAACAAGGACGGCAGTCTGGGACGGTATAGTTCTGCTTTGGACCGGGAACAGCTTCAAGTGGTACTAGATTACTCCAAACGGCTTATCGCCGCCATGGGGGAGGAACTGCTGAACGGCTGGGTGGAAGCGGTGCCCAATCTGAAAAACCACAACCCCTGCCGGTGGTGCCCCTATGGTGCCGTATGCGGCAAGGAGTACGGGGAGAAGGACGTGGAGCTGGACAGGACCAGTCCCCAGGAGACGTTGCGCCAAATGGAGGAAGCGCTTAAGGAAGGAGGAGAACATCATGGCTGAGATGCGTTGGACGGAAAGCCAGCAGGACGCCATTTCCGCCCGGAAGGGTACGGTGCTGGTAGCCGCCGCGGCGGGCTCCGGCAAAACGGCGGTGCTAGTGCAGCGGGCCATCGAACGGCTGACGGACCCGGAAAATCCTACCTCGGCGGACCGGATGCTCATCGTCACCTTTACCAAGGCGGCTGCCGCGGAGATGCGTGCCCGCCTGGAAAAGCGGCTCCACGACATGCTGCGGGAGACCCCGGGGGATCCCCACCTGCGGCGGCAGAGCATTCTGCTTTCCCAGGCACATATCGGCACGGTGGACAGCTTCTGCGCCGAGATGGTCCGGGAGTTTTTCCATCTGCTGGACATTTCTCCGGACTTCAAGATCGTTTCCGACAAGCAGGAGGAAGAGCTGGTAAATTCCGCTTTGAACGAAGTGCTGCAAGAGGCCTTCGAGGCGGGCACCGTGGGACGGCTGGCGGACGCCTTCGCCGGGGAGCGGGACGACCGCCGGCTGATGGAAATGGTGCTGACCTTGTACCGCTTCATGCAGAGTCATCCCTTCCCGGAGCAGTGGCTTTCGGAAAAGGTGGCCATGTACTTCCCGGAGAAAGAGCAGAGCGGTCCTTCCCCCTGGGAGCGGGTGATTCTGGAATATGCCCAGGAGGGGATTGACCACTGTGTCGGCCTGTTGACCCGGGCCTTGGAGGAGTGCCGGGAAGACCTGGCGGTGGAGGGGGCCTATGCCCCTGCTTTGGAAAAGGACCGTCAGGCTTTCGTGACCATGGGAGAACTGGCCTCCGCTGGTGACTGGGACGGTCTTTGCCAGGCGGTGGCGGGATTTTCCCCCGCTCGCCGGGGCACTCTGCGTGGTTACGATGGGGATCCCTTGAAGCAGCGATTGGAAGCTTTTCGGGAGGAGGCCAAGCGGACGGCCAAGGAACTGGGAAAATACTTTTCCGCCAGCCGGGAGGACTGTGCCTGGGAGACCGCCCAGACAGCCCCTTTGGTAAAAAGTCTCCAGGAGTTGACCCTGGCTTTTTCCCAGCAATATCGGGAGAAAAAGCGGGCCGGGAACTTCCTGGATTACAGCGACTTGGAGCACGAAGCCATCCGGCTG
>HF972677.1:2157-4963 GCA_000432995.1 Clostridium sp. CAG:1013 | reverse complement strand
GCGCTGGAAGTGTCGGCACGCTTTGATGAGATCATGATCGACGAATACCAGGACATCAACGAAGTTCAGGACTCCCTGTTCCGGGCGGTGTCCAAAGAGGGACGCAACCTGTTCATGGTGGGAGACGTGAAGCAGAGCATTTACGGTTTCCGCCGGGCCATGCCGGAGATTTTCCTCCGCTGCCGGGAAGCCTTTGTGAAGTATGACCGGAGCAAGGAAAAATACCCCGCTTCCATCGTGCTGGACCGGAACTTCCGCTCCCGGAAGGAGGTCACCGACACGGTGAACTTCGTGTTTTCCCGCCTGATGACCAAAGCCGCCGGCGACATGGATTACACCCAGGAGGACCGGTTGGTCTGCGGCGCGGATTACGCCCCCAAGGAAGGCTGCGAGACAGAGATGCAATTCATTTCCCGCAGCGGCGGTGTGCTGGCCGAGGAGGCGGAAGGTGCTTGGATCGCCCAGCGGATTCGGGAATTGGTAGAGAGCGGTTTCACCGTTACTGACAAGGAGGGGGAACGCCCCGCCAACTACGGGGATTTCTGTATCCTGCTGCGCAGCGCCAACCAGTACGCTCACGCCTATGCCCAGCAGCTCCAGGCCCGTGGCATCCCCGCCAGAGCTTCCGTGGCGGGAGGCTTTTTCAAGGCCCCGGAAATTGGTGTGATGCTGTCCCTTCTGCGGATCATTGACAACCCCAACCAGGATATCCCCTTGCTGTCGGTGCTTATGAGTCCCCTGTACGGCTTCACCGCTGACGACGCTGCTCGGCTGCGGAGGGAGAGCCGGGACGTGCCGGTGTACATCTCTCTGCTCCGGGGAGGGGAGACGGATCCCCGCTGCAAGCAGGTGGTGGAGGAGATCGGCAAGTACCGGGCGGTGGCGGCAACCATGGCCTCCGACGCCTTCCTCAATTACTTATACAGCAAAACTGGGTATCCGGACATGGTCCTCTCCATGGAGAACGGAGAGGAGCGGCTGGCGAACCTGCGGCTTTTGGAAAAGTACGCCCGAGACTACGAGAGCTCCGGGTATCATGGAGCGTCCGGGTTCGTTCGGTTTTTGGACAGGCTCAAACAGAACAACTCCGACCTTCAGGCGGCGGAACTGGCCCCCGAGGACCGGAACGCCGTGACGGTGATGAGTATCCACAAGTCCAAGGGGCTGGAGTTTCCTGTGTGCATCGTGGCGGGCTGTGGAAGGAATTTTGTCACGGACCAGCGGGCGGAGATCCTCCTGCACCCGGAGCTGGGCCTGGGAGTGAAGCTGCGGGACCGGAAACGCTCTGCCAGGTTCACCACCACAGCCAGGGAAGCTATCGATTTGGAAACCAGCCGTTCCTCCTCCGCGGAGGAGATGCGCATCCTTTACGTGGCCCTGACCCGTGCCAAGGAGAAGCTGATCTTGGTCAGCTCCTGGGAGGATCCTACCCGCACCGCGGAGAAATTGGCCATGGAGCTGACGGAACAGGGGCCAGCCCCCTTTACAGTGCGCCGGGGAAAGAACGCGGCCCAGTGGATGCTGCTGTGCGCCCTGTGCCATCCGGACGGGGCCAAGCTCCGGCAGGAAACGGGAGCGCCGGAAGGATGTGTGTTTTGGGAGGACTACACTCCCTGGAAGATAGGCTTCAGCGACTATCAGCCCCAGGAGGAGCAGAAACAGCTCCAGCGTCCCACTCCGGAGGAACCGGATCTGGAACTGTACAACCGGCTGCGGGAACGTACGGCCTATGTGTACCCTTATGAGGAAGCGGTCCAGATCCCCGCCAAGGTGGCGGCCTCCAAGCTGGCAGCCCAGCAGGACGGCAGCCGAGAAATCACCCTGTCACGGCCAGCCTGGTTGGGGGAACAGGGCATGACCCCGGCGGAACGTGGCACGGCCCTTCATGCCTTTATGCAGTTTGCGGATTTCTCCGCCGCTTTGAACGACCCAGAAAAGGAGCGGGACCGGCTGGTGGAAATGGCGCTGCTCACCCCAGAACAAGGGGCGGTGGTGGACTTGGGACGGGTGAAAGCCTTTTTGGAAAGCTCCCTGGGCCAGCGAGTGCTGGCTTCCACGGAGGTGGAAAAGGAGCGGCGGTTCACCGCGGTGATCCCCGCTTCTCTGGCGGAGCCTGACCTGGGAGACACGGGGGAAGAGGTGATCCTCCAAGGAGCGGTGGACTGCACCTTCTTGGAAGATGGCAAACTCCATATCATCGATTTCAAGACGGACCGGGTACGTTCCATGGAGGAGCTTTGGGAACGGTACGAGACCCAGCTGCGTCTGTATGGGGCTGCCATGGAGGAGGTTTCCGGGCTGCCGGTAGGGGAATTGATCCTCTATTCCACCTGGCTGAATCGATCCAGCGCCTGTGAGATGAAAAAAGCAAGAATCGTCCATTGACATTCCCGTACGCTGTGCTACTATGATGCAAAGGACCATTTGGGTCGAAAAACCGCGAAGATCCGGCACGACCGGAGGGAGGAAATTTATGATCGTACAAAAGCTGACTGAACAGTGGACGTTGACCGCGCCCGGTCAGGGAGAGAAGGTCCCTGCCAAGGTGCCCGGGTCCGTTTACGCCGACCTGTTGGCGGCGGGAAAAATGAAAGATCCCTACTACCGTGACAACGAGCTGGAAGCCCTTGCTCTGATGGAGAACGACTACCTGTATACGGAGACGTTCACTCCGGAGGAGGGGATTATGGACTGCCCCCATCAGGTACTGCGCTTTGAGGGCGTGGATACCGTGGCGGACATCCGCCTCAACGGAGTGCTGCTGGACCATGTGGAGAACATGCACCGCACCTTCGAGTACGATGTG
>HF972677.1:0-2130 GCA_000432995.1 Clostridium sp. CAG:1013 | reverse complement strand
CATTCTGCGGCCCGGAGAGAACTGGCTGGAAGTGAAGTTCTACTCCCCCACCAAGTGGATTCGGGAAAAGTACAAGGAGAACCCCGCTGAAGGCAGCTCCGATGCCATGAAGGGTTTTGCCAACCTGCGAAAGGCTCACTGTATGTTTGGTTGGGACTGGGGTCCCCATCTGCCCGACGCCGGTCTCTGGCGGCCGGTGTATTTGTTGGGAGTGAAAGGCGGAAAGCTGGAATCGGTACTTATTCGGCAGCACCACTCCTATGGCCGGGTCACTTTGAATTTGGAGCCGGAGTTTACCTACACCGACGGCGGGAAGCTCACCTACACCGCAGAGGTGACCGATCCCGACGGGAACGTTTCCCGGTATGAGGATTCTCCCCGGGAGATCCTCATTGAACATCCTCAGCTGTGGTGGCCCCACGGCTATGGAGACCAGCCCCTTTACACGGTGAAAGTCACCGCCTTCCTGGACGGCGTGGAGGTGGATTCCTGGCAGCGGCGGATCGGCCTGCGGACCATGACCATTTCCAGAGAGAAGGACCAGTACGGGGAGAGCTTTGCCCATGAGGTAAACGGGGTGAAGATTTTCGCCATGGGTGCCGACTACATCCCCGAGGACAACATCCTGTCCCGGATCACCCCGGAGCGCACCCGGCACTTGCTGGAGCAGTGCACGGCGGCCAACTTCAACTGCGTCCGGGTATGGGGCGGCGGCTACTATCCCGACGACGCTTTTTACGACGCCTGCGATGAGTTGGGCCTGATGGTGTGGCAGGACTTCATGTTCGCTTGCGCTGTGTACAACCTGACCCCCGACTTCGCCAAGAACATCCGGGAGGAAGTAAAAGACAACGTGCGGCGGCTGCGGCATCACGCTAGCCTGGGCCTGTGGTGCGGCAACAATGAGATGGAAATGTTCGTGGACCAGGGAGAGTGGGTGCTGAACAAGCGGCAGAAAGCGGACTACATCCGCATGTACGAGTATCTGATCCCCGAGGTGCTGCTCACCATGGATCCGGATACCTTCTACTGGCCCGCCAGTCCTTCCAGTGGCGGCGGTTTTGACGAGCCCAACGATCCCACTCGTGGCGACGTGCACTACTGGTCTGTGTGGCATGGTCAGCTGCCCTTCGCCGCTTACCGGCAGCATCAATTCCGGTATCTTTCCGAGTTCGGGTTCGAGAGCCTGCCCTGCATGAAGACGGTGGAGACTTTCACCGAGCCTCAGGACCGGAACCTGTTCTCCTACGTGATGGAGAAGCATCAGCGGTGCGCCCGGGGCAGCATGCTCACCATGTCGTATTTGCAGCAGATGTACCTGTATCCCACCAGCTTTGAGACCACTCTGTACGCCTCCCAGCTGCTCCAGGCGGACGCTATTCGCTATGGTGTAGAGCATTTCCGGCGGATCCGCGGGGTGTGCATGGGTGCTGTGTACTGGCAGCTCAACGACTGCTGGCCTGTGGCTTCCTGGGCGTCCATCGATTACACCGGCCGGTGGAAAGCGCTTCATTATTATGCCAAGCGGTTCTTCGCTCCGGTGCTGCTCTCCTGCTGCGAGGAGGGTATGCTCTCCCAGGAGCCCAACATAAACGCCGAGCCCTACGATATGGAGAAGAGCATCCGTCTGTCCGTCTCCAACGAGACAATGCAGGAGCGTGCTTGCATCGTCAAGTGGGCGCTGCGGGACAGCCTGGGGAATATCCAGCGGGAGGAGACCATCTCCCTGACGGTGCCGGCTCTCACCAGCGTATGGCTGGACAAGGTAGAACTGCCTGATGTGGACATTTTCCGGGACTATGTGAGCTACGACCTGTACGAAGGGGGCAAGAAGATTTCCGGAGGCACGGTGATCTTCTCTGTACCCAAGTATTTCCATTATGAAGATCCCCAGCTGGCCTGCCGTGTGGAGGGGGACGAGATCGTGGTCACCGCCAAGGCCTACGCCAAGAGTGTGGAGATCCAGAACGAGAATGAGGATCTGCTCCTGTCTGACAACTATTTTGACATGAACGCTGGCGAGACCCGGGTGAAGATCCTTTCCGGAAAGCCGGAAAATCTGCGTTTGCGCAGCGTCTACGACATCCACTAACCAGCGTGACGCTGGACCCGGGTCGCGCCATGGGCGGC
>HF972676.1:53691-53864 GCA_000432995.1 Clostridium sp. CAG:1013 | reverse complement strand
GTAGCACCGGTAGCACCGCTGGGGCCAGCAGGGCCGGTGGCGCCGGTGACGCCTCTGGGACCTTGAGGGATTACAAAGTCAAAGATAGCGTTTTGGGCAGTGCCGGAATTGCTCACTTCGGCGATGGTGCCAGGAGCACCGGTGGTGACGGTGCCCACTTCCACTGTGGCAGG
>HF972676.1:51493-53667 GCA_000432995.1 Clostridium sp. CAG:1013 | reverse complement strand
GTGCCATCTGTTCCGGGAGTGCCTGTCGCGCCCGTTGCACCGGTAGCGCCAGTGGCTCCAGTGGCGCCTGTGGCACCGGTAGCGCCCGCAGGGCCAGTAGCGCCGGTTGCACCGGTGGCACCAGCAGCGCCAGTGGCTCCGGGAACACCTTGCAGACCTTGCACGCCCTGAGGGCCCGTAGGTCCGGTGCAGCCCCGGGGACCTTGGGGACCTTGCAAGCCCTGAACGCCCTGAGGACCGGTAGCGCCAGTGGGACCGGTGGGTCCGGTGACACCGGGCCGGCCGGGACAACCCTGGGGACCTTGGGGGCCCGGGCAGGGAACGGGGCAGCAGGACGGGCAGCTGTGGCAGGGATCGCAGCGGCCGTCGTTGGGCCGGTAGATATTCATAAGCAGACATCCTTTCATTTAGAATCGAGGAGGACCAAATTCCTCCCACTGGCAGAATATGCCCAGGGGAAAGGATTGTGCGTGTCTCCTGCTTTTAAAAAGCGGATTTGGAGAAAAATATGGGGAAAGGGCCCAAGAAAGGGTGTACAACTTAGGGGAAAAAAGGTAAAATTGGCATAGCGGGCAGGATTTTGAAGGTCCTCCCGGTGAAATAATCAAGAACCGCAAAGGAGCGTTTAACCCCATGGAAAAGAAATTTCGCATCGGTATCATTGGCTGCGGCGGCATCGCCAACAGCAAACATATGCCTTCCCTCAGCAAACAGCCTGACGTAGAACTGGTGGCCTTCTGTGACATCGTGGAGGAGCGGGCCCAGAAAGCCTTGGAGCAGTACGGCGCTGAAGGGGCGAAAGCCTATACCGATTACAAGGAGCTTCTGAAAGACGAGACTATTGATATTGTCCATGTGTGCACCCCCAACCGGGAGCACAGCTTCATCACTGTGGACGCCCTGGAGGCAGGCAAGCACGTCATGTGCGAGAAGCCCATGGCCATCAATGGGGAAGAAGCTCAGAAGATGCTGGACGCCGCCGCCCGCACCGGCAAGAAGCTGACCATCGGCTACCAGAATCGATATCGTCCCGACTCCTGGTACCTGAAGCGGGCCTGCGACAACGACGAACTGGGCGAGATCTACTACGCCAAGGCCCACGCTCTGCGCCGGAGAGGCGTTCCCACCTGGGGCGTGTTTATCGATGAGTATGAGCAGGGCGGTGGTCCTCTGATCGACATTGGTACTCATGCCCTTGACCTGACCCTGTGGATGATGAACAACTACAAGCCCAAAATGGTGGTGGGCAGCGTGTTCAAGAAGTTAGGCGACCAGAAGGAGTCCGGCAACGCCTGGGGCGACTGGGATTCTGAAAAGATCACCGTGGAGGATTCCGCTTTCGGTTTCATCATCATGGAGAATGGCGCCACCATCTCCCTGGAGTCTGCCTGGGCCTTGAACACTCTGGATATCGGGGAAGCCAAGACCACTCTGTGCGGCGTGAAAGCAGGAGCGGACATGAAGGACGGCCTGCGGATCAACCGGGTGAAGTACAACAAGTGGGTCACCGAGGAGGTCACCTTGGATTCCACTGGTGTGACTTTCTACGGCGTGAAGGGGGCAAAGCCCTCTGAGATCGAGGCACGGATGTGGCTGGACGCTATCAAGAACGACACCGATGTGGTGGTGAAGCCGGAACAGGCCATTGTGGTCACCCGGATCTTGGACGCCATCTATCGTTCCGGCCGCACGGGCAAGCCGGTGTTCTTCGGACCTGACGGACTTCCCCAGGACTAAGAGACAAGAGAGTGGATAAAAGCCAATAAGAGAAAGGAGCGCAGACTTATGACGAAAAAAGAACGGGTCCAAGCGGTGTTGCGGGGAGAGGTCCCCGACAAGGTGCCCAGTGGATTTTCCCTCCATTTCCCCGTGGAGCGCAACTCCGGTGAGGCGGGTGTGGAAGCCCATTTGGAATTCTTCCGGGAGACCGACACGGATATCGCCAAGATCATGAACGAGAATCTGATCCCCTACCAGGGGGACATCCGGACCCCGGAGGATTGGAAGATCATCGGGCCCATCACCAAGGAGACTCCCATCATCCAGTGGCAGATGGACTTCACCAAAGCCATTCTGGACAAGGCACCCCAGGACGCCTATTTCCTGGGGACTCTTCACGGCGTCACTGCCTGCGCTCTCCACCCCATTGAGGAGATTTACGGTTACGACGGAGG
>HF972676.1:51311-51477 GCA_000432995.1 Clostridium sp. CAG:1013 | reverse complement strand
AGGTCGTGTCAAGCTGGTGGACCATCTGCGGGAAAATCCCCAGCCGGTGGAGGACGCTCTCAAGCGGATGGCGGAAGGCATGTGCCACTTGGCCTGGGGTTACGCTGAGGCCGGAGTGGACGGTATTTACTACGCTGCCCTGGGTGGCGAGACCCGGTGGTTCACC
>HF972676.1:46096-51252 GCA_000432995.1 Clostridium sp. CAG:1013 | reverse complement strand
GTCGGAGATCCAGAAATCCGGCTGTGGTACGTTCCTGCATATCTGCAAGGATCGGCTGAATATGGAGCGCTACCGGAGCTACAACGAGTTTTGTGACATCGTTAACTGGGGCGTGTACGAAGCCCCCTATTCCCTGGAGGATGGGAAGAAGCTGTTCCCCGGCAAGCCCATTATGGGCGGCCTGCCTGCCCGCACCGGCGTCATGACCCAAGGCACCTTGGAGGAACTGACTCAGGAGGCCAAGCGGCTGGCGACGCAATACGGTTCGGCGCCCTTCATCTTGGGAGCCGACTGCACTCTGCCCACGGAAATCCCCTACCAGCGGGTCCGGGCCATTGTGGACGCCGCCAGGGAAGCCAAGTAACTAAACCATCAGAACATAAAAAGAGAGACTGCCGAAAGCTGACGGCAGTCTCTTTTTTTGTTGTGACGCTAGAGCGGGAGGGAGAATGGACCTCAAAAAAAGAGGGCCTCCGCCCGAAAGCGGAAGCCCTGGAAAAACTGAGTTTTCAGATGGGGTTATCCCTTTACCGCGCCTGCGGTCATGCCGTCCAGGAAATACCGCTGGAAGGCCAGGAACAGAATGAACAGGGGGATCACAGAGAAGAAGGATCCCACGATCAGCAGGTCGTAGTTGTTGCCGTAAGGAGTCAGCAGGGAACGCAGACCAATGGGCAAAGTGAAGTTCTGCTCAGAGCGGAACACCAGCAAGGGCCACAGGAAGCTGTTCCAGCTGTTCATACCGTTGAGAATGGCCATGGCAGCGAAGGAAGGTTTCATGATGGGCATAATGAGCCGGAAATAGATGCCGTACTCCGAAGAGCCGTCCACACGGCCCGCGTCCATGATCTCCTTGGGGATGCTCAGCAGATACTGACGGAAGAAGAAAATGGTGGAGGCTTGGGTCAAACCCGGCAGGATGATACCTACCCAGCTGTCGGTCAGCTTCATGTTGATGATCTCCGTGTACAGGGGGAGCATGAGGATCTCGAAGGGGACCATCATGGTCAACAGCACCAGGGTGAAGAAGAAGTTCCGGCCCTTGAAGTTGTAGCAGGCGAAGCCATAGCCCACAAAGGCGCAGACCATCAACACACAGAACACCTGTACAATGGTGAGGCCCATGCTGTTGAAGAACCACCGGAAATAGTAGTGGTCTCCGGTGAACAGGTACACGTAGTTGTCAAAGGACATGCGGTTCAGATCGATGCCCAGGTTCAGGCCGAACTGCACGATATCACGTCCGGGCTTGAAGCTGGAAATGAAGTTGGCATAGAAGGGAATAATCACCAGAATGCCCAGCACCAGGAAGAACAAGAACATTATGGCACTGAGGATCCGGTTACGGACTGTTTGGCTCTTGCCATGCACGATCTCAGTTTTCATCTATCCTCAGTCCTCCTCTCCGCCCAGGGTGCCGTTGATCCGCAGCTGGATCAGGTTGATGGTCATGGCGATGATCAGCAGTACCAGGCCTACGGTAGAAGCGTAGCCCAGGTCGTTTTTCTCAATGCCCTGCCGGTACAGGTAACCAACGATGGTCAAGGTGATATTGTTGGGCGAACTGTTGCCGTTCCACAGGATGAAGCTCTCGGTGAACATGGCCAAGCCCGCATAGATGGAGATGGTCAGCACGTAGATGGTGGTGGGTTTCAGCAGGGGCATGGTGATCTTGGTGAATTTCTGCCAGCCGTTGGCGCCGTCGATGCTGGCGGACTCGTACAGCTCTTCCGGAATGCTCTTCAGGCCGGAGAGGAAGTACATCATGTTCACGCCGGTCCAGCGCCAGCAGGCCACCAGCAGCAGGACGAAGAAGCCGGTCCCCTGCTGACGCAGCCAGCGCACCGGCTCAATGCCGAACACTGCCACGATCTGGTTCATCAGAGAGAACTCGGTCTCGCTGAAGGCCAGGCGGAAAATGGTGCCCGCAACCACCACGGAGGTGATGGCAGGGAGATACATCAGGGACTTGAACAGGCCAGGGGCCTTCATCAGCTTGCTGTTGATCATGCAGGCAAACATCATGGGGAAGGGGATCAACAGAACCAAGGTGAGGATCATGTACAAGACGCTGTTGGACAGAGCTTTGAAGAACACTTTATCCCCAAACAGCCGCTGGAAGTTAGCCAGACCCACCCACTCGGTGACGCCGGGCTTCACGTCCTGGAAGCTCATGACGATGGTGCTGATCATGGGATAGATGAAAAACAGGCAGAAGATGATCAGAAACGGCAGGATAAACATATAGGGAGCCACTTTCTGATTGTAAAAGAACTTCCGAATCATAACTACAACTCACTCCTTATTCCAGAAAAAAGGCGGCGGTAAGGAACTTCCTACCGCCACCCTTTTCCGCGCGATTCAAATGTAAATGAAGGAGAAACCCTTGTTAGCCAAGTTCATTGACCGCCTGCTCCTGAGCAGCGATGGCAGCTTCCTCAGCGGGAACGCCGTTTTCAATGATGTCAGGCAGGGTAACGGTGGTCATGATATCGCTGATGGTGGGAACAGCGTAGGTGGACTTGATGGTGCGGATATCGTCCTTAATGGTGTTCAGAACGTCGAAGGGATTGTCAATGAAGAAGCTGATGAACTGGTTGTCTTCGTTGGTGGTCAGCTCTTCGTCTTCCCACAGGGAGGTGTTGCAGGGATCGAAGCCCAGAACGTTCCAGATGTCACGGTTGCCTTCTTCGCTCAGCTTGGCCCAGCACAGCCATTCGCCGGCCAGTTCGGGATTCTCGGACTGCACGGTCACGACAGTACCGGTACCGCCGCCGCCGTAGGACACGCCGAAGTCAGCCTCATCAAACACGGGCATGGGAGCGATGCCGATACGGCCAGCCTCGATGCCTTCCATGTAAGCGGGGTATCTGGACATGTACCACAGAGGACGGATGATGGTGGCGTAGCCGCCGGCGTTGATAGCGCCGTAGCCTTCCTCACCGTCAACGCTGCCGCCGGGGATGGTCTGATCCACGCCGGACTGAGCCAAATCCTGGATGGTGGTGAGAGCCTTGATGGATTCGGGAGAATCCAGAGTGGGAGCGCCGTTTTCGTCGGTCATATCAGCGTCCTGAGCCGCCAGCATAGCCTCATAAATGAAGATGCCGTTGGTCTCGGCAGCGCCCATGGCCTTGCCGGTAGCTTCCACAACCTTCAGGCCGGCTTCCTTGTAGTCGTCCCAGGTCTTGATCTCTTTGTAGTCCACGCCAGCCTCGTTGAGGATAGAGGTGTCGTAGAAGGCCACAGTGGCGCCTACGTGAGTGGGGATACCGTAGTTGACGCCGTCCTTGGAGTACACTTCCAGACGGGAGGCCACGATTTCATCCCGGTAAGGATCCACATAGCTGGTCAGGTCCACGAACTGAGGCTCGCCTTCCAGATAGGTGGGGAATTTGTTGATCTCAACGTCGCACATGTCGGGAGCGCCTTCGCCAGACTGAAGGGCGATGGTCAGCTTGTTGTGCATGTCGCTGAAGGGCTGTACGGAAACAGTGAGGTTGACAGCTTTGTCAGGATTGGCCTCGTTCCACTTGTCAGCCATGGTCTCGTAGAAGGTGCGGTGAACTTCCTGGAAGGTCCACAGCTCCAGGGGAGTGCCCTCGGCGGAACCACCACCCTCTTCTGCGGTCTCTTCCTCTTCGGCGGGAGTGGAGACAGAGGAGTCGTTGCCCGTTTCCTCAGTAGTGGAGGAAGTGGGAGTGCCACTGTTGCAGCCAGCGAAAGCAGAAACAAGGATCGCGGCCGCCATCAAACTACTCAGTAACTTACGCAATCTCATCATGTTACACCCTTTCTATTTTTACTCGGTTTTCTTAGGCAAGGTGGAGTGAGATCCGCAAGGATTGAAAATTATTTTCACTGGTTCAAGCAACCTCCCCGACACCCTCCTTTAACAGGGGTGAATATGTATTTTTTGCTTACTGTCCAGTGAGATAACCAATCCTGGCGAAATCGCAGACAACTTGCCAAAACGGTTTGAGGATAATGAAGTTGTGCGATATTTATAAAATATATTTTCTTGCACGGCTTTTTATTATCCTCTATGCGTGTATTATAGCGCCGGGTTTTGAAGTTGTCAATACAACTTCAAAATTTATCCATAAAATCTTAAAAGACTTATAATATTTTAAATATATTTATTTTTTGAAATAAATATGCAAATTTTTATTATATGAATAATAATATTGTTATATATTGTTCTAAAAAAGCGAACCGAAAATAGAAAAAGCGCCCTTCGTCGAAACGAAGAACGCTTTTCGCAAAACAGGATTCAGTTTTTGACCTGGTTGGTTTTTCTGGTCACCCACAGAGCGGCCACCACTGCCGCAAACGCCCCAGCAAGTTTCGCGCCGATGAGGGGCCCCAGCATGTTGGGCTCCGTGCTGACGGTGAAAGCCATGTGGGCGGCCAGCAGGCTGGTGCCGCTGACTAGAAAGGCCCCTGCTGCCACTTTGCCCCGGTCGTCCATGTCTTGATACATGGAGAGGGTGGGCAGGGCGCTCACCAGACCCACCAGCATGGCGGTGAGGCTCTGGGGCTTCATGCCCAGTCGCTCCCCCAGCCAGGCAAAGGGGCGGGTCAGGATCCGGCGGATCAGCTCCGCCAAAGGGAGACTGCCCAGCAGGACGATTCCGATGGAAGCCACCGTGGCCATGGCATCCTCCAAGGGAGCCATGCCCGGAAGCACCGCCCAACCAGTGAGGGATTCCACCGCCGCCAGTACCAGTCCGATGGTTACCAGCCAGCGGATACCCTCCGCCAGCAGGCAGAAGCCCTTCACCATTTTCTGTGGGATCTTCCACAGCCCCAGCAGGAGCAGCAGGGCCAGAACGAAAATGGGCAGGTTCTGGTGAAGGCAGGTGAGAATGGACAAGCCGCACAGCATGCCTCCCACGGCCAGCCCCACCGGCATGGCCGCCAACCCCACCATGATGCCCTGGGCGAAAAAGGGTCGGTCAGCTTTGGAGATCATCCCCATGCCCACAGGGATGGTGAACACAATGGTGCATCCGAAAACAGCTGCCACCACCAGTCCCCCGTAGCTGCCCAGAAGGGGATCCTCCGCCAGGTCTTTGGCCAGCTGGTAGCCGCCCATGTCGATGGCCAGCAGACTGCCGAACATGGCCGGGTCCACGCCCATCAGCCGGTACAGA
>HF972676.1:41689-46083 GCA_000432995.1 Clostridium sp. CAG:1013 | reverse complement strand
GGTACAGAGGGACGATCACACTGCCCAGCCATTGAGCCAGCACCGGGGTCAGGCAGATCATCCCCGCCATGGAAAGGGCCATGGATCCCAGCAGCATAAAGCCGGACTCGAACTTGTCCCCAAAGCCCCATTTATTGCCCCGCAGTCGGTCCACGCCGCCCAGCACTGCTCCGGCGGCCATCAGGATCATCAAACCTTGGTTCATGGCGTTAATCCTCAGAAAGCAGTGAAGTTCTGTGCCATGGTATCCTGGATCTCCTGGATGGTGCGGGGCGTCTGAGCGGACAGATTCTCGCAGCCGTTCTGGGTCACCAGGCAGTTGTCCTCCAAGCGGAAGCCGATGCCCCATTCTTCATGGTAAATACCGATGTCCACGCAGAACACCATGTTAGGCGCGATGATCTCCGGTGTGTCCACCGCGTCGTGGACGTCGAAGCCCACGTGATGGGCGCCTCCGTGCCACATGTATTTCCCGATGTTTGCCACATCGTCCAGCACCCCCGCGTCCTTCAACAGCTGAGCGCAGTAGCGGTGGGATTCCCCGTCCACGTCTTTCATGGCCATGCCAGGACGGATGATGCTGAACATGTGGTCGGAAGTCTCCAGGGCGATCTGGTAGAGGAGCCGCTGACGGTCATTGAACCGGCCGTTGCAGGGCCAGCCACGGGACACGTCGGTCATCAGGTAGTCGTGCCAGGCGCCCACGTCGTTGAGGACCATGTCCCCGTCCAGAGCCTGGCCCTTGTAGGAGTAGTAATGGATGCAGAAGTTATTTTTCCCCGCGGAGATGATGGAGGGGAACGCGGGACCCTGAGGACCGTACTGTCCCAGGGTGTAGTCGAACACCGCCTTGTACTGGTACTCATACATGCCGGGCTTGCTGGCCTTCATCATGGACGTGATCCCCGCCCGGGTGATCTCCTCCGCTTTGCGCATAGCTTCCAGTTCGCAGGGCTGCTTGATGGTGCGCAGGCGGCGGATAAAGATGTTGGCATTTTCCAGTTTCAGGAAGGGGTAGTCGGAAGCGGCCCGCTTCAGCAGCAAATGAGCAGGCTCGTCCCGGTCCTCAGGGGAGACCCGGAACAGGTCCAGATAAAGGTGATGGTAGTTGCCGCTGGTGGCCAGTCTGTGCAGGTCCCCTTCAAAAGCGGCGACGTACCCTATATTCTCCACGCCGGAGAGATCTGATGCCTCCTGGGGTTTCAGCCGGGCGCCGGTCCAGCGTTCCGCCAGGGCGTCGGGGGGCAGCAGGTAGACCTTTTCCTCCACTTGGCCCTGACCGCCTTTTTTGGCCAGGAACACCAGCTCCTTTTGATCCAGCCCGGTGAGGTAAAGGAAATTCCGGTTGGTGTAGAAGGGGTAAAACTCGTCGTTTGTCTTGCGGACCTCTTTGCCGGAGAACAGCACTAAGAGGGAGTTTTCTTTCATTTGGGCGTACACTTTTGCCCGATTGCCTTTATAAAATTCTTTGGTCATAACGTCTCCTGTTCCGCGGGGACGGATCCGCTCCCGCATCATAGTCTCATGGTTTCGATTGTATTCCATCCCTCTCCAAAAAGCAACCGGCCAAGGGGAGAACTTTGGGAAAAATCCTTCTCCCCGCTCCGGGAGAAAGGGATGACAATTCCCGCCCCATCGGCTATAATGCCAAGTGAAACATTCTGGAAGGAGGGAGCGTCTTGCCCGAGGGGAAGAGCCTCTATCAGAAAAAGGAATACCGCGCCCTGAAAGAGTACAGCGTCAACGTGGAGAAGGTGGAGCTAAACCAGGACTTTGTCCAGCATTCCCACGATTTTGACGAGATCGTCCTCATCCTTTCCGGCACGGGGGAGCATTTGGTGGGGGACCAGGTCTATCCCTTGAAACGGGGAGACGTGTTTGTCATCAAGGGGGACACCCAGCACGGGTTTCGAAACGCCCGGGGTCTGAAGATGGTGAACCTGATGTACGATTCCTCCATGCTTTTCGCCGAATCCAACGACCTGCGGGCCCTGTCCGGGTTTGCCTATCTGTTCATGGTGCAGCCGGAGATCCTCAGCCAGGAAGCCTATCCCTACACCGTATATCTGGATCCGGAAGCCACTGACGCAGCGGAGCAGCTCTGCGATTTTCTCATCCGCCAGTTGGAGGACCGGGAAGGCCAGTATCAGGCGGCGGTGGGGTACGGGTTCAAGGCGCTGGCGGCCTACCTGGCCAACCATTACCAGACCCGGGACGACCTTTCGGAAAAGATGGGGATCTTCACCAAAGCGGTGCAGTACCTTCAATATAACGCCGCCGGGCCGGTGAAGCTCCAGGAGGCGGCAGAGGCCGCGGCGGTGTCCCAGCGCCATTTGGAGCGGATCTTTTTGGAGATCTGCGGAGTGTCTCCCATGGCCTACCTAACGGACCTGCGATTAAAGCACGCCGATACCCTGCTGCGGATGACCTCCAAGACCATCGCCCGGATCGCCGAGGAGTCGGGGTTCCAGGACCCCAATTACTTCTCCCGGGTCTACAAGAAAAAGTACGGCGTAAGCCCTGGGAAAAATCGGGGCGGCCGACCACCCATGTCGGAATAATCCAGATAGTTGTCGGTTTTCTTTCTGGCGCGGTGGGGGAGATCATGGGATAATGTCCGCAGAGAACAAGAACGCGGGTGGCAAGGAGGAATTACCGGCGAGTCCGTCGGCGTTAGCCGCCTGCGAGGCACGCCCGCCAGAAAGGATGGTTTTGTTATGACACTCCATGTGAAGCCTGTTTATGTTCATTTGGTCCACCGTTCCGCCTATATGGGTCCCTGCCGGGGAGGCTCCTGGGATCAGCTGGAACGCTCCTACGACGAGATGATGGCCGCGGAAAACTTTGAGAAAATGAAGGAAAATCTGGCCCGGGTCTACAAAGACCAGCCGGAGATCCATTTGCAGGAGCCGGTCTACCTGGAATTTTTGGACGAGTTCATTGTCCGGGACGCCCAGCTGGACCTGGTAAAGGACGAGGATACGGACGTGTTCCTGCTGGACGGCCTGATGGGCCAGCACCTGGCGGTGAACATTGCTCGGCGGTTCAAAAAGCCCATGTGCTCTGTGGGATGCTGCACCAGCACCGATGTCACCGCCTGCCTGAGAGCCGCCGGTTTTGAGGCCTACGGCAGCATCGATCTGGAAGGCACCCTGCCGGTGATGAAGATGCTCCAGTGCAAAAAGACCATCTCCCATACCCGGGTGCTGTCTGTCCTGAAAGGGGATATTTGCTCCAAGGGCGTGGAGAGCAATATCCGGGATTTGGACCGGCTCACCAATGAGTGGGGGATCGGGTTCAAGTTCGTCAACGCGGAGGATTTCCTCCAGGAGATCACCGACCTGACGGAGGAGGAATCTCTCCAGGCGGAAGCTGTGGCCGACGATCTGATGTCCAAGGCGGAAGTGTGCTATATCCAGCGGGATATGCTTATCCGGTCTGCCCGGGTCTATGTGGCGGCCAAGAAGCTGCTGGCCCGGTACGAGTGTAACGCCTTCACTCTGCCCTGCTTCGAGATCTGCGCCACGGGACGGATCAACGCGGAAAAGTACACCTGGTGCCTGACCCACTCCCTGCTGAAAGAGGAGGGCATCCCCTCCGCCTGCGAGTCTGACTACAATGCCCTGCTTTCCATGATCGTGGTCATGGCAGTGGCGGGGAACGCCCCCCACATGGCCAACACTCACCCGGCCCTGCCTCACGAGATCCCCGCCGGGGTAGCTGACACAGGGAATCTGGTAAAGATGTACCACGCCGTGCCCACCCGGCACATGAAGAGCCGTTCCGGTGAGCCTGCTCCTTTCGGGCTCCAGTGCTTCACCGAGGATAAATGGGGCGCTACCATGCGTTATCACTACAACCTGGACATCGGCGAGACCGTGACCATGGTCCGGTTTAATCCTCAGGGCACCAAGCTGTTGGCGGCCAAGGGTGTGATCGTCACCGAGACGGACTATGATAAGATCGGCTGTGACACAGGCCTGCTGGTGTCCGTGGAAAACAAGGGGAAATTCTTCAAAGCCCAGTGCAATTATGGTCACCACATGACCTGGGCCTATGGAGACATCGCTGACCAGTTGGAGGACCTGGGGGACACTCTGGGCTTCCAGGTGGAGCGGGTGTGATAGAATTTTGAGAAAGGGAGGCATGGACCATGGGAGCTCTGCCCGATCTGAAAAGCTGCGCTGAAAAGGCGGCCCGGGAACTGGACTGGCTGAAGGCCAATCCTCAGGCCTCCCGGGAGGAATGGGCTTCCCATATCCGGGGGTATGTGCTGTCCAAGTTCCTGCTGGAAGAGGGAGAACCGGAGCAGGATCTTATTCAGCTGGCCCAGAAAAGCGTCTCCTTGCTGACGGGCATCCCCCGGGAAAAGCTGGAACAGATGGACCGGCCCA
>HF972676.1:3009-41573 GCA_000432995.1 Clostridium sp. CAG:1013 | reverse complement strand
GCCCCCAAGATCAAGACCTTGGATCAGCTGGCGGAGGCTCTTCGTGAAGGGGGGAACGCGCCGTGAACCGGGAGGATTTCCCCCTGATCGCCCAGGAAAAGTGGGCCTATCTGGACAATGCCGCCACAACTCAGAAGCCCCGGAGGGTGTTGGAGAAACTGGAACAGGTCTACCTGACCTGCAACGCCAACGTCCATCGCAGTCCCCACGGACTGGGCCGGGAGATGACCCGGCAGATGGAGAACGCCCGGGATATCGCCGCCCGTTTCTTCGGAGCGGGGGAGGAGTATCAGGTGGTGTTCACCAGCGGCACCACGGGAGGGATCAACCTGACAGCCAGCTGCTATTTGGAGACCTTTGGGACACAGGGCGGCAGGGTGATCGTCATGGAGAGCGAGCACCACTCCAATTTTGTGCCTTGGCAGCAGCTGTGCAGGCGGAAGGGCCTGGATTTCCAGGTGATCCCCGTGACGGAGAACGGCCAGCCGGACCTGGACCGTTTTCGGGAGATGCTCACTCCCCAGACGGTGATGGTGGCTCTGGCCCATGTGACCAATACCTTCGGGGTGGAAAACCCCGTGGAGGAAGTGGTCCGCTTGGCTCACAGCCAAGGGGTGCCGGTGCTGGTGGATGGAGCCCAGGCAGCGGCCCACAAGCCGGTGAACGTTTCTGCCCTAGACTGTGATTTCTACTGCGTTTCCGCCCACAAGCTCTACGGGCCCACAGGGATCGGGGCGCTGGTCGCCAAGCGCTCCTGGCTGGAAAAGATGGTCCCCTACCAATTCGGCGGGGAGATGGTGGACCGGGTCACCCGGGAGGATACCATCTTTCAGCCGCCCCCCTACCGCTTTGAGGCGGGAACCCCCAACTTTGTGGGGGCGGTGGGCTTCGGGGAAGCCTTGGAATATTTGGAGGACCTGGGAGGCATGGAAGCGGTTGCCCGGGAAGAGGAAAATCTGCTGGACTATTTGTGGGAGGAGCTTTCCCATGTGCCGGGGGTGGAGTTTCCCCTGAACGCTAAGCCTCGGGCGGGGATCGTGTCTTTCCTGATGCCCCCCTTCCACCCCTACGATGTGGCGGTGTTGCTGGACCAGCAGGGGGTTGCGGTGCGAAGCGGCACTCACTGCGCCCAGCCTTTGCTGGACAGCATGGGGCTTTCCCAGGGGACGGTGCGGGTCTCCCTGGGGCTGTACAACAACGCCCAGGACGTGGATCGGCTCTGCGCCGGGCTGCGGCGGATCGCCGCCATCAAACTGTGAGGGGAGGGAACGCTGTGACTCTTTTGGAACGACAGGAACACTACGTAAAGAACCTGGGGGAGCTGGATTCTTTCGACCAGTACACTTATCTCATGGGTCTTGCCATGGAGCGACCGGAGCTTTCCGGAGTGCCCCGGGAGGAGAGTCATCGGTTTTTGGGATGCCAGTCCAACCTGTGGGTGTCCTTGGAGGAAGAGGAGGGCCTTCTCCGCATGAAAGCGGATAGCGACACTCTCATCGTCAAGGGCATGGCTGTAATGCTGGCGGATGTGGTGACCGGATCCACACCTCAGGAGATGGCCCAAGCGAACATTGACCTGTTCCAGCGGCTGGACCTGGAAGTGGCCCTTACCTCTGTCCGGCGCAACGGATTCACAGAGCTGATCCGCTCTCTGCAAGACCAGGCCAAAGCACTGGCGGAAAACAATTGAACAACGAAAAAGAAAACCGCGCCTCGGTTGAGAGGCGCGGTTTTTGTTTTAGCATTGTTTTTTATTCGGTGCGCAGGGCCACCACAGGATCTTTTTTGGCGGCGCTGCGGGAGGGGATGATACCGGAGAACAGGGTCAGCCCCATGCTGATGAGGACCAGGATCAGCGCCACCAAGGGGGGAAGGGTGGCGTTGAGGGTCTGGATGCCGGTGAAATGGTGGAGGATCATGTTGATGGGGATGCACAGCAGGTAGGTGATGAGCACGCCCAAAGCGCCGGAGGTAAATCCGATGATGAGAGTCTCCGCGTTGAACATCCGGGACACGTTGCTCTTGGAAGCGCCGATGGCCCGGAGAATGCCGATCTCTTTAGTCCGCTCCTGAACAGAGATCAGGGTGATGACGCCGATCATGATGGAGGAGACGATGAGGGACACTGCCACAAAGGCGATGAGCACATAGGTGATGGCGTTGATAATGGAGGTCACCGAGGAGAGGATCAGCCCGATATAGTCGGTGTACTGGATCTGCTCCAGGTCATCCCGGTCCGCGTTGTAGTCGGCGATGGCCTGCTCGATCACGTCTTTGTTTTCAAAGGAGGAGGCATAAAGGTTGATGGAATCCGGGTCCTCCAGATCCACGTACCCAAGTTCCGCCAGGTTTTCCTCCAGGGTGGAGTCGGAGAAGGTCAGGGCCTGGTCGTAGTACAGGGCGCACTGCTGGGTGGTGTAGGTCCCCACGGCTTGATCCAAAGCGGCGGCCAAGGCTGCGGGATCCTGGGAGGAGAGCTGCTGCTGAATCCCTGCGGCGTACTGGGCACGGTACTGCTGCTCCGCCATCTGGGCGAACAGCTCTTCCAACTCCTCGCCGCTCATGGAGGCCAGATACTCCTGGGCTTTTGCCTCATCGATCCCCGCCTGTTCTGTCATGGCGTTTCGGAGAGTGTCCTCCTTTTCCTCCCGGGTCATGGAGCCTACGGACTGCTCCAAGGCTTGGTCTACCTGCTCCTGAGTGGGGATGCTCATGACGGCCAGATAGGTCTCCGCCTTACCCTGTTGGTCCAGGGCGGAGACGTAGTCCAGAAAAGCCTCCTGCTTTTCCTCATCGGTCAGGTCTCCGGTGGTTTCCTGGAAGGGCAAACCGGTGAAGATGTCCGTGGAGGGGTTTTCCAGCTGGGCCTGAACGGCAGGGGAGTCCTCTGCCTGCTGGGCCAGGTATTCCGTCAGCTTGCTGGTATAGCCGATGGACCCGGACAGCATAGCGGAGGAGCTGTCCTCCTTGGGCCGGATAATTCCGGACACTTTCAAGCTCAGTCCGTTGTCGTACAGGTACCGCAGGCCGGTGTCGGTGAGGCGCAGGTCCACGTAACGGCCGGTGGCCTGATCGTAGGAGTAGCAATCGGCGTTGAGGATGGTCCGGTACTCCCGGGAGCAGATCTCCTCATAGGTCCAGCTCTCCTGAGCCGAGTCGGAGGCCACCTCTGTCTGATCCACAGCCGCCTCCATGATGGCGTCCATTTCCTCCTGGGGCTTCAGGCCCAGAGCGTAAAGGGCCATATCATCCAGTTCGTTGTTCTCGTCCAGCACCAGGACGATTTCGTTGTAGTCGTTGGGCCAGGAGCCGTATACTACTTCATATTGGTTTTCCAGCATGGGGCTGATCAGCGCCCCGTCATCCCCGGGGAGCATCTCCTGCCACAGCGTCATGGAGCTGCCGGTGGGGGACAGGGAGGAAAAGGCGTCCATCCCGCCGTAGCTGTCCCGGAGATCGTTCATGGAAGCCATGTCAATGCTGAAATATTCTTGGAGCAGATTTTCCATCAGCTCCTGAGAGTCGGAGCGGAGAATGGTGCCGTCCACAGATTCCGTGTACACCAGCAGCTGGGTGTCGTAAGTGTACTGCACCCCGCTGACCGCCTGAGCCAGAGGATCTTCCGGGTCGGACCGGCGCTCTTCCAGGTAGGTTTTGAAGGAGGCCAAGTCGTTTTCAATGGTCTCCGAGGAACTGAGAGCGTTGACCAGATTGTAGACCATGGGCTTCTGGTAAACGGCGTCCTGGTCGTGGTCACTGTCCGAGTGGGCCGCCTGGATGAACTCCTCCATGAGAGAGCCCAGGTCCATGGTTTGGGCCTCCAAAGTGAGGGGATAGGAGGAGAGGGTCTCCTCCTGAAGCTGGTCAATATAGGCGGTGGTGCCCTGGGAGACGGCGTAGATCAAGGCGATGCCGATGATGCCGATGCTTCCGGCGAAGGAGGTAAGGGCGGTGCGGCTCTTTTTGGTGAACAGGTTCTTTAAGGACAGGCCGAAGGAGGTCCACAGGGACATGGAGGGCTTCTTCTCCTGTCGAGCGGCCTCGGACCGCTGCCGGTCCCGTTCCTCTTCCGCCTGCTGTTCTTGAGGAGAGAGGGGCGCACTGTCCCCGGTGATGGTGCCGTCCAGCATCTGGACGATCCGGGTGGAGTACTGCTGGGCCAGGTCCGGATTGTGAGTGACCATGATTACCAGCCGGTCCTGGGAGATTTCCTTGAGAATCTCCATCACCTGGATGCTGGTCTCTGTGTCCAGGGCACCGGTGGGCTCGTCAGCCAGAACAATGTCCGGGTCGTTGACGATGGCTCGGGCGATGGCCACACGTTGCATCTGACCTCCGGACATCTCACTGGGTCGCTTCCGCAGCTGGTTTCCCAGTCCCACCTGTTCCAACGCCTCTTTGGCCCGCCGGCGGCGTTCTGACTTGGACACGCCCGAGAGAGTCAGGGCCAGCTCCACGTTTTGCAGCACGGTCTGGTGAGGGATCAGGTTGTAGCTTTGGAATACGAATCCCACCGAGTGGTTCCGGTAGGCGTCCCAGTCCCGGTCCTTGAAGTCCTTGGTGGACCGGCCGTTGATGATAAGGTCTCCGGAGGTGTACTGGTCCAGTCCGCCAATCAGGTTCAGCAGGGTGGTTTTGCCGCATCCGGAGGGGCCCAGGATGGAGACAAACTCACTTTCCCGAAATTGGAGGTCGATGCCCTTGAGGGCTTCTACCGGCTGTCCCCCGGCGGGGTACTCTTTCGTGACGCGTTTTAACTCTAGCATATAGTATAGGACTTCCTCTCTTTCAGAAACAGTGGGAGCCGCCTGCTGAGGCGGCCCGCTGTGAATAGACGTTATTATACCACACCTGCGGTGGGCAGGCGGCGCCCTGGACAGCGCACGTCCGCGCAGATTATAGGTGCTTGCCGAATATTATACCATAAATTCCCGTCATTATGTTATCGAACTGTGAAGGGAAATAGAGAAGAAGTCCATTGAGGTTACAGTGGCAGAGGTGGTCTGGTGAATGTGGTGGAAGATGGAGCGGTAGGGACTGACTCACCGGAAAAGTGACATTGAATGGTTACCTTTGTGCCTCTTCCGAAGACGCTGCGAAGGAAAAGACCGGATCGTTCCCCAAAAACATAGCGGATTCTTTGATTGACGTTGCGTAAACCGTAGCCGATTTTCTCGGAAGGGTCCTGAATGGACATATTGACAAGAGCTGATTGTTGGGGAGTCATTCCTGCACCAGTATCGGTCACTTCAAGAAAGAGGGTGTTTTCCTTACGGAAAACTGCCACCCGGATTTTGCCGGATTGAGACTCTTTTTGAGAGATTCCGTGCTGAATAGCATTTTCCAAAAGAGGTTGTAAGATCAGTTTAGGTACGGTAAGGGAAAGAAGGTCATCATCGATCTGATATTCAACCTCCAATGTGCCGTCAAAACGGGTCTGCATGATTTCAACATAGATTTTGGAATGTTCGATTTCCTGTTTCAGCGAGACAAGATGCTGACCGCCTGAAAGGGTCAGACGGTAAAATCTTCCCAGTAAGCGAGCCATTTTTGCGATGTTGTCGGAATGCTGCTCTAAGGCCATCCAGTTGATAGAATCTAAGCAGTTGTAAAGAAAATGGGGGTTGATCTGTTCCTGCAGGATATTGTATTCGGCTTTGTTTTTCTCTTGGATGGCTTTTTCCTCCTCCGCGATAGAGCGGCGCAAGGCTGTCAGCATTTGATTGAAGCTGGATTGGAGGAAAGTCAGTTCATCGTTGCCGTCTTCTTTCAGCAGGCTGTTAGAGCGGATTTCTACAGTTTTAATAAACTCGCTGATTCCCTCAATCCGGTTGGTGAGGTGTTTAATAAAGAAGTAAGTTGAGATTCCCGCCAAAGCCATGATTCCGCATGTCAAACCCATGATTCTGAGCGTGAGGGATAGAAAATCACGATAGAAAATGCTTTCGGAAACAGTGGTGACCAGCTTCCATTCATTATTTAGCTTGAGTGTCATCAATTTTCGGTTTTGGAACATTTGAGAAATGCCCGAGGCCCTAGAGGGGGAGACACCATTATTTTTGCTGCTTTGCAGATAATCCTGTATCACTTGAGGGGATTTGCCCAGACACATAACGATCTGATTGTCCGCAGAGAGGAGAGCAGCTTCGCCCTGGCAAGTGTCGTTGAGAGAATTAAGGATGGTATTGAGCTGATCTAGGTCTATAAAAATCTGCAAAATCCCTAGGACCCTGTCTTGGGAATACAGGTCGATTATAGCGCAGGAATAAAAAATGGTTCCGTTTTCTGCGTACCAAATGGGTGTCCCTTGAAGAGACTCTGTCAATTTACACCATTCCGTTTCCTGGATATCCTGCATGTCGAAGATATTCAGTTCTTCTCGAGTATAGATGGCATTACTATTGCAATACAATCGGATGGAGCCTATATTTTTATTCCAGATATTTTCTGTAAGAAGTCGGGAGAGAGAATAATAATCGGCGATCTGTTGAGAAAGGGAATAGTTGTCACTTTGCCCGCGGCGCAGAATGGATTTAATGGAGTCATGAAACAGAAGAAACCGGCTTCCATCCTCGATCCCTAGAAAAAGGTTGTCCAAGTTTGAGGCGGTCTGCTGACTGATGCTCTGAAAAAACTGATCATTTTTGTCTGTGATGGAGCTTGCGGAATAGGAGTAAAAAAAGGTGGATAAAAACAGAATGATCAACGCGATAGTCAAAGCGTTTTGCAACAGCAGCTTTGTTCTTAAGGGAATGAATTTTTTAGCATGTTCCTTATTCATGGCATGATTCCTTTTTCCATGTATTCTGAGGGGGAAACTCCAAAATGACGTTTAAAAAGGTTGCTAAAATATTTGACGTCAGTATAGGCCAACTTTTTTGCCACCTCATAGACGCGGTAATCTCCTGAAGATAAAAGTTGTGCTGCGTAATCCATCTTGTGTTTTGTAATAAACGCGTTGATAGTGTCGCCGGTCCCTTCTTTAAATATAGCGCACAGGTAAGTGGGTGCCAAGAATACTTGTGAGGAAATGTCTTTGATGGTCAAGTTGGCTTCCAGGTTATCCAGTACATATTGTTGGATCTCAGACACGATATGCTGTTTGCGGGATATTTTTTGAGAAAGGAAAAGTGTATAAAAATCTTGAAAGAAGGTTTCTACCAGCCGTTCGAAATCCTCCATGTACCGGGCTGTTTCCAAGCGGGAAATGAAGGAGAGAAAAAAGGCGTTTCCCTCCTGAGAAAGATAACGTTTGCCAAAGTTGAGAAAGATGTGGCTGCATAGCAAAATGCATAGGCCATGTATTTCTCGGATCGTGGCAAAAGCAGAGGAGGCTTCTGTGAAGATCTGCTTCCATTGACGGTTAGCTTCTTCCAGGTTTCCACTGTATACCAAAGAGGAGAGGGTGAGAAGGGTCTCCTCTCCCAAGGTATAAGTGCTTTGAGGAGCAGCCGGTCGGCAGTCGTCGTAGGACACAATAGAATTGGGGGAAAACCGAAATTGCTGCTGTAATCCCTGATGGGCATAGTTAAAGGATTCCTGAATGTTGAAGAAACCTTCCACGGTGGGGCCGATCACTGCAAACGAGGAGCTTCCCAGATATTGGAGAACAGAGTCTTGAATGGATTTGAGCACTTGGATAGTTTTTCTTTCATCCTCATTTAGCAACAAGATACAGGCGAATTCCAGGTTGCCCAGATGACACATATATCCAGTACCATTTTTTCGAAGGATTTCCTCGGCAATATTGGTGATTCCAACGCACTGAATGTCGTCATCTAGTTGGGAAAATCGTTCCCCTTTTTGAAAAGAGAAAATGGTGGTTTGATAGGAGGCTTCCAAATCAATGGGAGAATTTAAAAAAGCCAAACTGTCAAGCACTGATTGTTTGCTGGGATAAGTGGCGTACAGAACATGAGTGAGCAGCTGACGGGTCAAAAGAGGCGTGCTGATGCGGACCAGTTTTTCCATGGATTCCACATATTCCCGCCGTTCAGCCTGAAGGCTGCTTTTCTTTACGCATTTTTCCAAAGCTGCCAGAAGTTCTTGAGGATCCACAGGTTTGAGAATGTAGTCCGCCGCCGCGTTTTTTACAGCAGACTGTAAATAGCTTACATCTGCGAAACCGGTGATATAGATGACTTGAATATCTGAGGCGATTTTTCGCACCTCTTTTATCAGCTCGATTCCGTCCATCAGGGGCATTCGGATATCCGTGATGATGATTTCCGGACGGTGTTGAAGAAAAAGAGAAAGAGCCTCTTTACCATTTCGGGCTTCATAAACGGAGGAAATACCAAAGGCTGCCCAATCTATAGTTTTTACGATGGCGCTGCGAATGATTTTCTCATCGTCCGCTACAAGCACGTTCATGTTTGTGGTCCTCCTTTCAAATGGGGCTGGATACAGCAAAGATTTGGAAAGGGATTCCACGGAGCAAATCCCTTCCCAAACCTTGCCGCAAATGCGCTATATTATTGTGGAAGAGCGGAGCCTCCTTGATTCAAAAGGGTCCGCAATTTATGGGTGTCTGTATCCCAAACGGGGTGTTGACCGTTTAGGCACAGATATGCTGCCACACCGGCTGCTTCTCCCAACTGGTTTAGATTGACCATGACGCGCACAGCTCCGAACGCATTGATATCCGCGTTGATCATTCTGCCGACTGGGATCAAATTTGCGATTTTTGTCTGTACCAAAACACGGAATGGCACCTGGTAATAGGTGGCGTACTGACCGTCTGTTCTCCATTGATGAATCGTAGGAGGACTGGTGCGATCGTTGTGAACCCGCTCATATCCTGTCAAATACCGATAAGTAATGCCTGCGTTGTCACTGTGATGTATGTCAATGGGATATGTCCCGCAGGCAACGGTATCTGGGAAACTGGTACCGTACATCAGCTCCTCCCCAGTGATTTGGTAGCTGGTCTTATAATGCACACTGTCTCGGATGCCCAGGTGAGAATAGAGTGAAACTAGGGAGAAGGGATGCTCTGGAGCGTATTTTCGCAGAAGATCCATAATAGCGCGGATCTGCGCTCTGCCTTCCGATTCTGCTTCAGAAAGATCCTTCGCTTTGTGGCATTGCCGGTGGAATATGTGAGTGTCCGCATGGAAAGCAACTTCCGGCATTCCAGGGATGCTTCCACCCCATCCCCAGTCCTCAGGCAAACCAAATTCTTTCCCGTGTTTTTGAACCAGCTGAGAGATGGAGATTCCCTCTTCCTTTCCGTATAGCTTGAAGCAGGGGGTGGGAGGCTGAATATGGGTGTATTGATACTGACAAAGCCCTGTGTCCCGGGCGATGTCTCCATCACCGGAAGCATCGATGAAGAAATCTGCCAGAATGGCTTGGCGACCGTCTTTGTTTTCAACGATGATCCCCTTGAGTAAGTTTTCCTCGAGAATAGGAGAGCAGTACATGGTGTGGAAAAAGAGACGGATTGAGTTTTCCCGTGCCAAAAGATCCAGCTCTATTTTCAGCTCTTCTGTGTTCAACTCATAGGTGGCCAAACGATCTTCCTGAGTATACGTGGTGACGGCATCCACTTTTCTCAGGCGTTCGATCATTTCCTGGGTGAGACCTGCGATGATTTGCTGTTTCCGGTCTTCATCGGTCAATTTGTGCCAAACGTTGACCAAACTGGAGGCAGCCACGCCTCCCAAGCAGTTGTCCATTTCCACTACTGCCACAGAAAGACCTAGTCTAGCGGCTCGGATAGCCGCGAACATGCCCGTGCAGCTGCCGCCCACCACACAGAGATCCACTTGACAGCATACCGGTGTTTGACGGGCAGGTTCATGGATGATGTTCATTATTTTTCACTCCTTTGGAAAGACGCCTTGTTTTTGGCGTCTCTTTTTTTTAGCTAGGCACATTATAGAAGTTCTTATTTCCTTTTTCCATAGGTTTGGCAGGAGTGATGAAGATTACCATACACCAATCATAATTTTGTCTCCTTTTCATAATAGGAGCCTGTCAAATATAATTAACGCGAAGAGTTCCAGTAAAGGAAGGGAGAGGTTAACATGACTGAAAAGAAAAAAACAGGACAAGGTGTCCTTTTAGCGGTCAGAAAGGAATGGGATCTTTATTTAATGCTGCTGATTCCTTTTTGCCTTTTGATCCTGTTCAAGTATGTTCCCATGGGCGGACTGATTATGGCCTTTCAGGATTTTGATATCTTTCAAGGTTTTTGGAACAGTCCTATGGTGGGACTTCAGAATTTTAAGGAGCTTTTTTCTGCGAAAGAATTTCTTTCCGTACTGATCAATACGCTCTCCATCAGTTGGTACAAGATCCTTTTCTTTTTCCCGTTGCCCATTATTTTGGCTTTGATCCTAAATGAAGTAAAGTGCAGCTGGTTTAAAAGAACAGTTCAAACCATCGTGTATTTGCCCCATTTCCTGTCGTGGGTGGTTGTGGCAGGATTGACCTTCGACCTGTTGTCCAGCACTGGGACGGTCAACCTGATCTTGTCCGCCTTGGGAATGAAAACCGTTAATTTCCTAATGGAACCTGCATTTTTTCAACCCATTGTGGTGGGAAGCGCCATCTGGAAGGAAGTAGGATACAGCGCTATCGTCTATTTGGCGGCTATCAGTGCCATCGATCCTACGCTGTATGAAGCTGCGGTGATGGATGGTGCAGGAAAGTGGAAACAGCTGGTGTATGTGACTCTCCCGGGAATCGTTCCCATGATTGTCATGATGTTGCTCATTCGTGTGGGAACAGTGATGGATGCAAATGTGGAGCAGATCATGGCTATGTATAATCCAACGGTCTATTCCACCGGCGATGTGATTGGAACATACATTTATCGTATTGGCTTAGGAAATATGCAGTACAGTCTGGCTGCTGCCGCGGGGTTGTTCAATTCGGTTGTTTCATTTACCCTGGTGTTCTTCTGCAATTTGGCAAGTAAAAAAATCGTTCATCGCAGTTTGTGGTAAGGAGGGGAATGTCATGAAGGTAAATAATAAGATCAAACGATCTCCTAAAGAAAAGGCCATGATGGTAGTTATCTATTTTGTGCTGACCATATTTTCTCTTTCCACATTATATCCGTTTATCAACATCATTGCCAAGGCATTCAGCGGGTATACCGCTAATGTGACGGGAAGTGTGTTGCTGTGGCCAGTTGATTTTCAGACGGGAACCTTTTTCCGTGTAGTGACAAACCCCCAATTTTTCACCTCGTTTTGGGTCTCTGTGCGTGTGACCGTTTATGGTACGGTGCTTTCTCTGTTTTTTTCTTCCATGGCAGGATATGTGCTCTCAAGAGAGCGTCTGAAGGGCAGATCGTTTTTGACAGCGTGCTTTGTATTTACCATGATGTTCTCTGGGGGGATGATTCCCAATTATATCTTGGTCCGTTCCCTTCACATGCTGGATACCCTCCCCGCGCTTTTTCTTCCGAACGTAATCAGTGTGTACAATATGCTGATCATCAAAACAGCGTTTGAGGGGATTCCTCCCGCTTTGGAAGAGTCGGCAAAAGTGGATGGGGCTTCCAATTTCCGTATTTTTGTGTCCATTATGTTCCCGGTGGTGATTCCTTCCATTGCAGCTGTGTCCTTGTTCCTTGCCGTGGGATATTGGAACGAATACTGGAGCGCTATTATGTATATCACAAAAAATGAGCTGAAACCCATTCAAATGTATCTGTTGGATGTTGTCAATTACGCTTCTGATCCTCTCTCAGGAACAGAATCCACTTTTGCCTTCCAAGACGCGCCGGAGGGAATCAAATCCGCTACTATCATCGTTTCTACGCTGCCGATTTTACTTCTGTACCCGTTTGTGCAAAAATATTTTGTGAAAGGTGTGATGATTGGTTCTGTAAAAGAATGACGTTGCTCGTTTGTTAAATTCTAAAAAATGAATCTAAAAAGGAGGATAAACATGAAAGGTGTCAAAAAGATTTTAGCGGGCTTTTTAGCGTTGTCCATGCTGGCTGGATGCGGCGAATCTCCTGTTCAGAACAGTTCTACAGTGGAGGAGATCTCTCAAACGACTTCTCAGGCTGAAACGTCCCAGACTACGGAAGAAAAGCCTAAAATTAACATTTTAGTTCCTTACGCTCCTTTTGATGTGAAAACAGACAACGCCGTGAAGGAATTATCTGAAAAGACAGGATACCAGGTGGAGTTTGACACTTTGCCGGAACAGAATTCCAATGATCGTTTGAATTTAATCTTCAGTTCGGGCAATATCGATTATGACTACATCCGAATTGGAAGCGGAGATGTGGAAAAAAGTTTGTTTGTCACCTATGCCAGCCGGGGATTGTTGGAGGACTTGACGGAAAAGATTCCTCAGTATTCCAACCTGGAGGCTATTGATAAACAAGGGTATGAAGCTCTCAGTCAGGAAGGAAAGATCTACGGAATTCCCAGCACAGGCATGCCCTATGCATCGGCAACCAATGCCATCCGTATGGACTGGCTGGAAAAGGTAGGTATGGATGTGCCTACCACCAGTGAAGAACTGTATGAAGTCTTGAAAGCTTTTAAAGAGCAAGATCCCGGCGGTTTAGGAGAAAACAACATTCCCTTCACTGCAACTCCGGCTACGTTGGATGGCTGCGTTTCTGCAGCGTTCGGAATCATTTTCGATTACGAGGTGAGAGACGGCAAGATCGTGGATGCCAGACTGCTTCCGGAATATAAAGAGTATCTGACTTTTATGAACCAGCTTTATACAGAGGGCCTTTTGGACGCGGATATGCCTGTCAATACCGGCACAAAGCGTTTGGAAAAGTGTGCTAGCGGTCGCGTGGGATTCTATACTGGCGGCACCGATGAGGCCAGAGATCTGCTCATTGCGAAACGTCAAGAGGGACAGGATGGAACCTACTTCCAGATCATTCCTCCCTTTAAGGATGAAAACGGTGTTCAGCGGGCCAAGAGCTTGGAAGGATTGTTTGGAATCGGAATGATCCCTGCAGGCAATGATAAGGTGGATCATATTTTGAATTTCATGGATATTTACCTTT
This sequence comes from Clostridium sp. CAG:1013, assembly GCA_000432995.1. Taxonomy (GTDB): domain Bacteria; phylum Bacillota; class Clostridia; order Oscillospirales; family Acutalibacteraceae; genus Acutalibacter. The sequence continues at coordinate 28,573 of HF972676.1, read as the reverse complement.
CAGAAGATGTGTTTGAAAGTATTATCCATGGCGAAGAAGGGGTAGACTATAAAGTCGAAGACGGGGAGCGTGTTCCTATTTTGCCGGACTTCGACAAAAACCGTGGCAATATGTATGCTCTGTTCCCGGTGCAGAATGGTGAGACCTATTTCCCGTTGTGGAAACTGCGCACAAAGAAAACAGAAGAAGCGGGAATGTATTTCCAGCAGGTGTTCGATGAGGCAGGGGACTATTTGGAGATTCGTCCTATCGCCTTCGCGCCCTCCTTTGATAGTATTTCCGATAAGGTGAAGATTGTTCAGGAGTATGCACTTCAGGAAGCCACTAAATTTATTGCGGGTGCCAGAAGCCTGGATGAATTCGACGCCTTCGTGGAAGAGATGAATAGCAAGGGCGCTGCGGAGATCGTGGATGCGTATAATGAATGGTACGAGAATAAGTAAAGACAGTGTAGGCAGAGCTGTTTGAAACGGATGTCCGAAATAGAAAACAAAAATCAGCGCGTACGATCCTATTAGATCAAACCAGTCAGCTTTTACCCCATTTGGGAGTGGGGAAAGGCTGGCTGGTTTTCGCTTTTCACCAGATAGTTTCCCAGAAAAAGCGAATAAGCCCGCAGGTGAGAACAAACCATATAGACAGACCATAGGCGTTTCAAGGAGCAAAGTGGTTTTGTCTAAAAAATGACAAGATTTAAATTCAAATTACAGCTTTCCGCCAAAGTTTTGGAAACTTTGATAATGGATTGACAAACGGCGGAATTGGTAGTATTCTAAGCACTGGAAATAGTTTGAGTCTTAAACAAAAGGCTTTATCACAGTTGAGGGTATTACATTTATCAAACAAGTGGAGTGTGGGAGCATGCAGTTTAAGTACCGCTGGTGGGGCAAAGGCGATATGGACGCCACCATCGGCATCTTCTTCGATGGCTTCTCCAAGATCCTGTCCGCTACGGGCATCATGCTGTTCGTGTTCGGCATGCCGGCGGATATCGTGCTGGGGAAGATCGTGCCAGGTGTGGGCCTGGCTATTTTTGCGGGCAATCTGTGGTATTTTTACGAGGCCCGGGCTCTGGCCAAAAAGGAACAGCGCCAGGATGTGACGGCTCAGCCCTTCGGCATAGGAGCCTCTCAGCTGACCGGTTGGCTGTACCTGATTATGGGTCCTGTTTACTGGCAGACCGGTGACGCGGAATTGGCCTTCCAAGTGGGGCTGGCGGCAGCTCTCATCGGCGGCGTCATTGAGGTGCTGGGCGGCTTCATCGGCCGCTGGATCATCAAGGTGGTGCCCCACAGCGCGCTGATGGGGAATATGGCTTCTTCGGCGCTGGTGTGGTTGTCCTTTGTGGGTATCGCCATGGTGTTCGACAAGCCCATTTACGCATTGCTGCCTTTCTGCATGGTGGTCATCGATTACCTGGGCAAAGCGGACAAGCGATTCCAGAAGATCCCCACCGGTGTTGTGGCTGTGGTTCTGGGGACTGTCATCGCCTGGTCCACTGGCAGCTTGACTTGGGATAATTTCACCGCATCCTTCTCCAACCTGGGATTTTATCCTCCCACCTTCTGCGGGGTGGATATCATCAAGGGCTTCAAAGGGCTGTTCCCCTTCCTGCCGGTGATCATCCCTCTGCAAATGAACAATTTCTTCTCCACTCTTCAGGGGATCGAATCCGCTAAGGCGGCGGGGGACCGGTATCCCGAGCGTCGTTCCATGGTGATGGACGGCTGCTCCACCATTTTAGGTTCTCTGTTTGGAAATCCCTTCCCCACCACGGTGTACTTCGGCCATCCCGGCTGGAAGGAGCTGGGGGCCCGGGCTGGCTTTTCCCTGGCCAACGCCGCGGCGTATCTGATTATCTGTCTTTCCGGCTTGACCGGCGTGCTCATGGCCCTGATCCCCACGGAAGCGGTGATGGTGCTGCTGATCTTCGTGGGCTTCTCCGTAACCGCCGCCACTTTCCAGGAGCTGGACAAAAAGTATGTGAACGTGGTGCTCCTGTCTCTGGTGCCCATCCTGTTCCAGTATCTCCAGACCCAGATCAGTTCTGCCGTACAGGCGGCGGGGACCACCCTGGACGCCATGACGGCGGAACAGTTTGCGGAGTTCTCCGTGCCCATCAACGGAATCCAGTATCTGGGCAACGGAGCGTTCCTTTCCAGTCTGCTGCTGGCGGGACTGCTTGCCTATGTGGTGGATAAAAAATACTTCTACGCGGCGGCTTTCGCAGGAGCTTTGGCTTTCTGCTCCTTCATCGGCATGATTCACGCTCCTTCGGTGGCGCTGTTCCCTGCGGAAGGCGTTCCCTTCGGCGTGGTCTACCTGGCGGCGGGAGCCTGGTTGGTGGCCAAAGGGCTGCTGTTCCGGCAAGACCGGGCAGGAGCTGGACCCCTGACTCAATAAACGGCATTTGCGCCCTGGAAAGCAGGGCGTGGTAACATAAGGACTTTTCACTAGGAGGAAGAAAAATGACGGACAGCGTAAAAATCCCACTGTTTAAAAAAGCGGACTTGGACGCTTCCATCGGCGTGTTTTTCGATGGATTTTCCAAGGTGATCGTGGCCGTGGCCATTTTGCTTGGCACCTTCGGCCTGGACGGCGCCACCGTGTTCGGCACCATGATGCCCGGTGTGCTGGTGACTGTGATCGTAATGAACGGCGGCCTGTGGCTCTACTATCGCCACATCGCCAAGAGCCGGGGCGACAGTAACCTGACTGCTGTGCCTGCCGGTCTCCAGGCTGGGCGTATGTTCATCTGGCTGTTCTCGATCATGCTGCCTGTGTACAGCTCCACCGGCGACGCTCTGCTGGCGTTCCGGGTGGGCGTGCTGGCTCACTTCGTGGGCGGCGCTGTGTTCATCATCGGCGCTTTCGTGGTGCCCCTGATCCTGAAGATCGTTCCCGCCGGTGCTCTGTTCGGCTCTCTGGCCGGCGGCGCCATGGCTTTCCTGATCCTCCAGTCCATGGACGGCACTCTGGAAATGCCTCTGGTGGGCTGGCTCTCCCTGATTGTGCTTTTCGTCATCTACCTGGGCAAGGTAAACACCAAGCTGCCCGCCGCCCTGATCGCCATTGTGGTGGGCGCCGGCATCGCCTGGGTCACCGGATCCATGAGCTTCTCCACCGTGACCGACTCCCTGTCCAATCTGGGCTTCTATATCCCCAATTTCACCTTCGGCATCTTCTCCGGAGAAGTGATCTCCGCTATGATCCCCTTCCTGCCCATCATCATTGTGTTCTCCCTCAATGAGGTCATTACCGGTATCCAGGCAGTGGAGCAGGCCAAGGAGTGCGGCGACACCTTCTTCACCACCACCAAGCCCCTGGTGCTCTGCGGCGTGGCCAGCATGGTGGGTGCTCTGTTCGGCAACCCCCTGGCTGTGGGCCTGTACTGGGGCTATCCCGGCTGGAAGAAGATGGGCTCCGGCACCGGATACCATCTGGGCATCGTGGTGCTGTACGCTCTGGTGGGCCTGACCGGCCTGTCCGCCATCATTACCGCCTTCATCCCTGAGGCTGTTGTGCTGCCCATCCTGGTGTTCGTTGGTATCTCCAGCTACTCCCAGGCTTTCGAGGTGGTCAGCAAGAAGTATTATCCCGCTGTGATCATGGCTTCTCTGCCTGTGGTCATGGACTTCATCATGGACAACGTGGCTGAGGGCAAGCTGCCCGGCTTCCTGGCCTTCGATAACGGCTCCGCCTTTGTGGGCCTGCTGGTGGGCTGCGTGTTCGTGTTCATCATCGACAACGATTGGCTGAAAGTGGCTATCACCAACGTGGTGGCTCTGGCTCTGACCGGTATCGGCATGATCCACTCTCCCGGCCTGCTGTTTACAGACACTTACAACCCGGATCTGGGATTCGTAGCCGCCTACTGCGTGCTGATCGTAGCATTCTTGGTGCTGCATTTCATCAAATTCAACCAGAAAGCCCATCTGGCCGATCTGGAAGCGGAAAAAGCGGCTGCTTTGGAAGCCGCCAAGAAATAAGTTTTGGAGGAGCGTTACAATGAAAACATTGGTCATCACCGGTTCGGCCCGTAAAAACGGCCACACCAACCAGATGGTGAAGCTGTTCCTGGATACCCTGGGCGGCGAGTACACCATCATCGACGCTTACCGCGTGGAGAACATTGCCCCCTGCAAGGACTGCCGGTTCTGCTGGCACAAGAAGGGATGCAGCATCCACGACGGCATGGACGAAGTCTACCAGCTGCTGGAAGAGGCCGACAACGTGGTTCTGGCTTCTCCCATGTACTTCCACTCTGTTACCGGCAAGCTGAAAACCCTCATCGATCGGTTCCAGGTGTACTGGGCCGGCCATGTGCGCAACGACATGCCTGAGAAGCCCTTGCGCAAAGGCGCTATCCTCATGGTGGGCGGCGCTCCCAGCTTCCCCAATCAGTTCCTGGGCGGCGAGCTGGTTCTGAAGAACCTTCTCAACGACCTGAGCACGGAGTGCCTGGGCGAGGTATGTCTGCCCAACTCTGACCACGACTCCCTGGAAACCCGCCCGGACATCGCCCAGCAGGTGGTGGAACTGGCAGAGAAGATGAAGGCCGCCAACGCCTAATCGGCGCAAAACGTAAAGTTTTCGCTCAAGCCTTTTTCAAAAGGCTTGCAGGGTGTGGGACAGCGTCCCACGACCTTAAACCGGCGCAGCCGGCAGAAAAAGCAGGGAAACAGCGCAGCGTCTTTCCCGGCCGGTTTCCTCTCGTTAGCCGGACTGAAATGAACATCCAAAAACGAAAACTCAACCATAAATCAACTATCAAACACAAGGAGGACGTTATCATGCAAGGCTATACCTATGTGAAAGGCGAACATTATCCCGTAGAGCACCTGGTTTTTGAGACCGCTCCCGAGCACGTGCAGGAGTTCCTGGAAGTGGACCACGAAGTGTGGACCCTGGGCGAGGCTGAGACCGATCTGTTCGATCACATCCCCTTCCTGTACAAGGAAGTGTGGGTCAACGACAACAAGCCCGGCGAGATGCACTTCATCTTCGTGTGGGAGAGCATCGAGAGCTGGCACAAGGTGGACGACAAAGAGCTCCAGGCCAGCCTGATCGCTCGGTTCGAGTCCAAGTTCAAGCATCCCTATAAGCTCACCCGCTGCGTCCAGAACGAGGAGAACTTCGGTATCCATCGTTACAGCCGCTTCGAGCGCATCTAAGTTACTTTATTTAGAAAGGATCTGACTGCAATGAAATTTGAGAATAAAGTGGTCATCGTTACCGGCGCCAGCTCCGGCATCGGAGAAGGCGTAGCGAAAATGTTCCTGGACGAGGGCGCCAAGCTGGTTGGCTGCGGCGTGGAGCCTGCCATGAAGATCCAGAGCGAGAACGCCATCTATGTTCAGGCCGACCTGACTAAGCCCGAGCAGGCTCAGAACGTGGTGGACAAGGCTGTGGAAGCCTTCGGCAAGGTGGACAAGCTGGTGTGCTGCGCTGGTGTCACCTTCATCGGTTCTCTGGAGAACACCGAGTATGACTCCTTCATGCGGGAACTGTCCATCAACCTGGGCGGCGTGTTCAACATGTGCAAGGCCGCTGTGAAGGAACTGGTGAAGAGCGAGGATCCCTCCATCGTCACCATCGGTTCTGACCTGGGCGTGCGTCCCATCCCCGAGCGGATCGGCTACTGCCCCTCCAAGGCCGGCGTGATCATGCTGACCAAGTGCATCGCCCTGGAGTATGCTCCCAAGGTGCGTGTCAACTGCGTGCTGCCCGGCCTGGTGCGCACTCCCATGATCGAGCAGCGCTTCCAGGAGGCTGAGGATCCCAAGGCTCTGGAGGAGTCCTACGCTTCCCTGTATCCCCTGCACAAGATGGGCAAGGTGGCCGACATGGCCAACGCCGTGAAGTTCCTGTCCAGCCAGGACGCAGGCTTCATCACCGGCGAGATCATGAACGTTTGCGGCGGCAGCCTGATCTAAGGGAGGTTCACCATGGCTACATCCCTGTTCAAAATGCCTTTTGACCCTCAGCGTCTGAAGGTCCAGCGGGTCTACGCCAGCCCCGAACTGGCCCACTGCCAGGTGGAGACCATGAGCTGCGATAAGATCCGGGAGATCTACGGCGACCTGAAATTCCTGGAACTCCATGAGGACCGGCCCTGCACCTACACCTCTTTGGTTACCTCCATCGACGGGCGCATCGCCTTTACCGACGCCCCTCAGGGTCCCCTGATCGCCAAGAAGAATAAGTACGACTCCGCCGGGGCCGACACGGACTGGTTCATCCTGAACATGCTCCGTGCTGTGTCCGACGGCGTGATGCTGGGCGCTGGCACCATGAATGCCGAGAGCGACTACACCTGCCACGTGTTCGATCAGGACATGGAGGACATGCGTATTGAAAACGGCAAGAATCCTGTGCCCTGGAATATTGTCACTTCCCTGGACGCCACGGATATTCCCTTCGACCACATCCTCTTCAAGACCCCTGAAGTGCCTGTGATGATCTCCACTTCCCGCAAGGGCATGGAGCTGGTCCGGGAAAAGATCCAGAACGACGCTTACTTCGTGGACGCTCCCTCTATGGAAGCAGTCACCGAAGAGCTGATCCAGGGCATGAAGGAAGCCACCGGAAAAGTGCTGGTCATCGGCACCGGCGACACCGCTCCCGATTCCAAGGTGGCCCTGTATGTGCTGAAGAAGTTCGGCATCGACCGTCTGCTGGTGGAGACCCCCTCCTATATGCATTACCTGGTCTCCCAGAAGATGATGGACGAGCTGTTCTTCAACTACTCCTGCATTTATGTGGGCGGTCAGGCTCTCACCATCGGCAAATTCGGCAAGGAATTCACCAGTGAGGACCATCCCCACACCCGGATGCTTTCCATCCACACCCACAGCGACCATTTCTTCTATCTCCGCCACAAGCTGATCTACGATTGAGTGCTGCAATCGCGGCTTGAACGGGCGGGATCCATCCTATAAAAAGAGGAGCCAGAAAACGGCTCCTCTTTTGCTGAGAACAGCTTTTATCCATTTGTTGTTTCGGCGGCGTTGGCCACGCCCTGGTAGAACTGGGAGATGGCCTGCTGGGCTGCCCCTAGAATGGGGCCGCTCTTTCCCAGAGGGGAGAGGACCACTTTTTCCGCGTGGGTGATGGGCAGGATCATCTTCCGGAGGATTTCCGGCAGATAGTAGGGAAGAGAGTATAACAGCTCCGAGCTGATCACAATGGCCTGACAGTCGAAAATAAAGATGATATTGGTCAGTCCTACCGCCAGATAGGTGATGAACCTGTCCAGCACCTGCTGGGCTATGGGGTCCTGGTGGCGGATGAGCACCACCAGCTCCTGGATGGAGGAGATGGGCTGGGGCAGCACGGAATTGGCGTAGGCGATTACCGCCCCGTCGGAGCAGTACTGCTCCCAGCAGCCGTACTTGCCGCAAGAGCACTGCACCGGCTCGTCCACATTGATGGTATGGTGGCCAATGGCGTTAGCGAAGCCGTGGAAGCCTCGGAACACTTCTCCGTTGGTGATAAGCCCCACGGAGATGGAGTTGCCGATGTTCACCATGGCAAGGCTTTGCAGAGGCCCTTCCTGGGGCTGGCCTTCTTCTGTTTCGCCTTCGCTGCCGATAAGATCCTGCTGGGCCAAGGCGGCCAGGTTACCGTCGTTGTCCAGTGACACGGGCACCTGATACCGTTCTTCCAGCAGGGAACGCAGATCTACGTTCCGCCAACCCCGCCGGGGGACAAAGCGGATCAGGCCGGCAAGATCCACCACGCCGTGAACGGCAGCGCCGATGCCTACCAGGCCGTAACGGGTGGAGGGCATCTGTTCCAGCAGTTTGTCCACCGCCTGGCACACCCGCTGGAATACCTGGGGAAAGCTGTCCTCCGTGGTGGAGAACTGTTCCCGGGCCAGGACGGAATCTCCGGAAAGATCGGTGAGAATGGCCTGAACCTGGCTGATGTCGATATCCAGCGCCACAGCGCATCCGGCGTTGTGGACAGGGTTGAGCATAATGGGTTTGCGGCCCCATTCCGAGTGGCCCAGTTCCGTTTCGGCCAGAAGCCCCGCATCGATCCATTCTTTGACAATGGTGGAGACGGTGGCTTTGTTCAGTCCGGTCTGGCGGCAGATGTCCACCCTGCTGATGGGATAATGATGCAGCACCTGCCGCATGATCTCCCAGCGGTTGGCTGCTCGGATGTCTTTTGTCTGCGTGATCTTCATGGTGGTTCGCTCTTTTCTGTGTGGGTTCCTACCCAATCGTTCTAAAAAGGATTATACTATATTAGAAAGAAAAGTTCCAGAGTTCCGTAAAAAAGGGAACCTGGAAGGAGGAGGTCTCTATTATGCCTTGCATTCAGATCAAAACCAACGTACAGGTTTCAGGCGATACAGCTCAAGCAGTGAAAAGTCAGCTGGGGCAGATCATCACCTACTTGCCGGAAAAAACCGAGGACTGGCTGATGATTACCTTGGAGGACCAGTGCCGCATGTGGTTCCGGGGCGAGAGCGACAAGCCTATGGCCATTGTGGAGGTAAAGGTCTTTGGAAACAAAGTGGATCCTCAAGGCTCCGCCAATATGACCCGGGACGTATGCGCTCTGTTCCAGAAGGAACTGGGCGTGGATCCCAAGGACATGTATATCCGCTATCTGGCCACACCGGATTGGGGCTGGAACAACGGAAATTTCTAAGTCTCAGGAAGAGAACAGGACGCCCCGGGGCGCGCTGTTCTCTTTTTTTATTCCAAAGACTTTTTTGGAGGGAAAACCTAGCGGGTAAAAAAATCGCGTTCCTCCCCTAAAGGAAGAACGCGATATGGTGTCAGCAGGGCGGCCGCAGGGCCATGAAGAATCAATAACTAAAGCGGGCGATGAGTTCGTCCTGCAATTCCCGGGACAAATCCACAAAGTGGGCCGAGACACCCCACAGTCGAACGATCAAGTCTTTGTATCGCTCGGGTTGGAGCTGGGCTTGTTTCAGCTGTTCCACATCCAGCACATTGGGCTGGTGCTGTAATCCGCCCTGTGCGAAATACCCTTTCAAAAGTGTTTGAAAGACAGCGGCGCCATCGTTCCCCCGGAACACAGAGGCAAAATAGTTCACCATGATGCAGAAGTTCCACTGGATCAGGTCTGGGTTCAGCTTGCTGGCAGATCTCAGAGCGGCGGTGGGTCCATTCTTCATGGTTCCGTTTTCGGGAGTCAGGGTGACCGCTACCGGAGTGCCCGAGAATCGGCCTTCGGGGGTGGCCATCAGGCCTTCTCCGGTAGTGACGGGATGGGGCTGATGGATTCCTCCCAGGAGCTGCCCGCCGGAGAAGGTCTTGTATTTTGAGGTCTCTCTCAGGCAGAATTCCAAAAGGTCCACAGCAATTCCGTCCACGTACTGGTCATCGTTGCCCCATTTGGGCGCGTTCCACAGATAATTCCGCAGGATCTCCTGGCCTTCCCCATGATAATTCTGCTCGCAGGCGGTGATAACTTGGTCCAGGGTATACCGTTTGTCGTCGTAAACCACTTTTTTAATAGCCGCCAGGGAATTGACCGCCTCGGTGGCCGTGCCCAAAATAGCGCCTTTTTCCTTCACTGGGTAGCTTTCGTAGACCATGTCCACGGCGTTTTCAATGGGGCCGTGGAAAAGACCGCTCAGATAGGGCAGAGGGCACATAGGACTTCTGCCGGACCAGTCAATGGGCAGACCTTTCTCACGAATGTCAGCGAAATACTCCTCAAACCGCTCATCACGGAACTTAAAGAGGTGTTCCTGGGCGGTGGAGAAACCTTCCACAGCGGAACGGATATTCTGGACGCATTCTTTTTTGAACCCATCCAGCAGTTCTTCAAAGCTGTTGAAATGGCGGTTCTTTTTCAGAAATTCCATCAAATCGAAGGCAAGTGAGATCCAGGCGGCCACAAAGAAGTCGCTTTTGCCGGGGATGTTCATGTCCTGGCACAGGTCAAAACCGTATTGCCGAGCAATCTCCGCCGGGATCCCTGCTTTTTCCATGCTTTCCAAAAACAAGTCGTCGTTGTAGTAGGAGATGAAGTTGCAACCGGAAATGGTCAGCTGTGTAGCCCGCTCTAGGAATTCCGGCGGGTTTTTGCTGTGGATCCGCAGGTTGAATTCCGGTTCCGGTAAGCGCACGTTGTCGATGGCGTCAAGAAAGAGCATGGTCACCTGGTTGACCCCGTTCTCTCCATTCTCCAGCACGCCGCCCAAGGTCACCACCAGCTGAGCGGCGTATTTGTTGAGATAGGTGGTGTGAAGGTCCACCTGGTCATACATCTTCAGCAGTAAACATTCCAACAGCTGCTGGGCTTCATCCAGCGGGGTGTCCTTCAAATATTTGCCCAGGATCACGTCCAGCCGTCCATAGTTGATGAACTCGAAACTCTCTAAAATCGTTCCCAGATGCCCGAACCAAAGCAGCTGCACACTCTCCCGGAAGGTTTCGGCGGGCTGACTGCTGATTTTCCGGCACACGGCTCCGATCTGGGACAGGCGGTCTTTTTCCACGCCGCTTGCCTTTCCCGCCAATTCTTCCGCGTAATCCCCATACCGCAGGATCAGGGTTTGCAGGCCTGTATAGGCGATGTGGACGCTGGACAGGAATTCCCGCTGACGCTGGGTAAGAGTGGGGTCCTGCTTTCGCTGTTCCACATCCGCCAAGATCCCACCTACGCCCTTTTCCAAAAGAATGGAGAAATCCGGTGTGTAGTGGGTTTTGTTGGTCCAGCTCTGGTCGCTTCCAAAAAGGGCAATCTCCTCCTGGGTGACGTAGGGCACGCCGCTTTGCAGGCCGTACTCGTACCGATCGTGTCCGTCCTCGTTGCCGGGGTTTGGCTTGAACAAGGTCCTGGTGCCTACGATCAGCTCTTCCTCGCCGATAAACAAGGGCATCTCTTCCATGATCTTTTTCAGCCCCAGCGCTTTTCGCTCCGGCAGACTGTAAGGCAGGTCGGCCGTGCTCCAATGACTGGGCAGCGGAGCGCGCATCACTTTGTTGGCGCCGCTTAAAGTTTGTTCTCGCAGAAATCTTGTCTTGGCAGTCATAAGATTACTCCTTTACGGGAATATCCCGGTCTGAGAAAAGTTTTTGAAAGCGTTTTAACTGTTCTTCCGTGATGCTTTTGTGGGTGTGATAGCCGCATTCCAGAAACAAGGTTTGGTATTTGCTTTTACCCAGTGTGTGGTACGGCATCAGGCGCACCTGCTGGATGTTTCGCAGCGGCGCTATAAAGTCGGCAATGGCGGTCATTTCTTCCTCGTTGTCGTTGACGTCCGGGATCACCGGCACCCGGATCCAGAGGTTTTGTCCCGCTTCCGACAGCTTTTTCAAATTTTCCAGAATCTGTCGGTTATCCCCGCCGGTGTACTCCTTGTGCAGTCTGGGGTCAAACAGTTTTACGTCGTAGAGATACCAGTCGCAGTAGCCCAGAGTCTTTTCAAAGCTGCTCCAATCCGTACAGCCGGAAGTGTCGATGGCAGTGGAAATCCCTCTGGCTTTGAGCAGTCTCAGCATTTTCGCCACGAAATCCCCTTGGATCATGCACTCTCCTCCGGAAAAGGTGACGCCGCCTTCCTCTCCGTAAAATGCCTTATCCCGCAGGACCTCCTCCAACAGCGCTTCTGTGCTGATGGTCCTCCCGCAGACCTTTAAAGCGCCGGTGGGGCATTTCTTTGCGTCCTCCAGAGAGGAACGATCTCCGCAGAGCCCACACTGGATACATTCCTGCTCCATATATTGCAGCTGGGGTGCCTGGGACAGACCTTCCGGGTTGTGGCACCACCGGCACCGCAAGGGGCATCCTTTCATAAAGACAGTGGTGCGGATGCCGGGTCCGTCATGCACCGAAAAACGCTGTATGTCAAATATAATTCCGTCCATGGAAAAATCTCCTGTATATGAGATCAGTTGTTGCGTTCTTGTGGGGGAAGAGAGACGCCTTACCTTCACGGCGCGGAAAAGACTTTCCTCTACCTCTTCCCGTTTGAGCCGATTATATATAAAAAGAGAGCAACAGTCAACGAGATTACGAAGAGTAATTTTGCTTTTTTTCAATCACCTGTGGAAGGTTTTGAAAAAGGTTTTTTTGCAAGGGAGATACCGGGAACCTGGGGATAGAAAAAGACCAGGTGCTAAGTTTCTGCACCTGGTCTTTTGGGGGTTTGCCCCTTGGAGGAAAATTGTTTGAAGGTTAAATGCGCTGTAAGTAGTAATAAGCGACGGTAGAGAAGGTGTCTTGCCGGTAAAACGTGATGAATCCATCTTCCGGCACATCACTCCACTGCCAGTCTTTCTTGTAGAGATGGGTCATTCTTCCGTTCAAATCATAAGCCAGGGGGATCATATTGCTGCCCTGTTCCATGAACTTTTGAGCCATCTGCTTGGAGGCGCCTCCAATAGCTTGTAATTCTACCCTGCATTTTTCCGGGAAGAAGATGGGGTCTTTCTGATGGAACCGGTAGAAAGAGGCTCCGGAGGGATCTACGGCCATACAGCCCTGGAACCGGTTGATAAAGGTGCCTTGTCCCCAGGCAGTGCTGATGTAGTCCTCGGTTCCTGTGCCGACCAGAGAGGGAGTGGATTCCCCATTGAGGTAAATCTTGACTTCGCCTTCTCCCCACCAGCTGTCCTTGTACTGGGTATTGGGGAAAATAGTCACATTCATGCCCAGGAAACGGCCTTTGCCGCAAGTCTCGGGAAGAATGACCACGTCTTTTCCCAACTCATTCTGACAGGGCCCACGATGGAGCGCATGGAAATAAAGAGTGTCTTCCGGCAATTCCTGTTTGGTCAGATCCACGTCGTAAAATAAATGACCGTTCTCTTTTGAAGAAAGATTCTTTAAGGTGAGTTTTCCACGCTTGAGGAACGGCATGGGGATTTGGCACAGGAAGGAACGGCCTTCCGGGGAGGCGAAAAATTCGTTTTCAAAGGGTTTCATCCCGCCGTATCCCATGCAGAAGAAATCTCCAATGGGCGCGTACACGGAAGGCTCTGTTTCGCCATCCCAATAGCCGCACAGGTAGATGTTTTCCAGCATCTCCTGACTGCGGTCTTCCAGAGTGAACCAGATCCGCCGGATCACGCCGGGGCCCTCTACGTCGCAGAGGACTTTCTCTTCGCCTGCGGCCAGGAATTCAAAGGGATGGCCCTTGGCTCCATAGTTTTCTGTTCCGCCGGCTCCAGGAGTGCCGGTGGGATTTTCAAAGCTGACCCAAACGGGCTGGAGTGACTGATAAGTAAAGAGTTCCATAGAGTTATCCTTTCACGGCACCAATGGCGATGCCTTTCACAAAATAGCGTTGGAAGAACGGATAAACGATCAACACGGGCAAGGCACCCAATACGGCCACAGCCATCTTGATGCCGATTTCCGGCATGGGTCCCATGGAAACACCGGTGGTAGCTGCCTGTTTGAGCATTTCCGTTTTTGTCAGCATGCGGTTTAAGATGACTTGAATGCTGAATAGACGGTCGTCTGTAATGTAGTATAGGCCATTCAGCCAGTCATTCCAATAGGCCAGTCCTGCCAAAAGGGCCAAAGTTGCCACAATGGGCAGCGACATGGGAAGAATGATCTGGATCAGCAGGCGGAATTCTCCCGAGCCGTCGATCCGGGCGGCTTCGATCACCGCGTCGGGAATATTGGAGTTAATATAGGTGCGCATCATAATCACGTTAAACGCGTTCATGAGCAGACCAGGGACCAAAAGAGCAAAAATGGTGTTCTTGATGTGGAAGGTCTGCGTCCACATGATGTAGGTGGGAACAAGACCGCCGTTGAAGAGCATGGTAAAGAAGAGGAAGAAAGCGAAAAAGTTACGTTTGGGCAGATCTTTCCGGGAGAGGGGATAGGCCAGCATCACGGTAAGCAGCAGGTTGATGGTGGTTCCCACAACCGTGACGACCACGGAAATCAGGTACCCTCTGGCAATGGCAGTGGAGTCCACAAGCAGGTACCGATATGCTTCCAGGCTGAGTTTCTTGGGGAAAAAGGCGTAACCGTCTTGGATCAGTGTGGTTTCGTCTGTAAAAGAAGAAGCGATGAGCAGCAAAAAAGGAAGCAGGCAAAACAGAGTCAGCAGGATCATAATACAGTGGGCTATAATCTGGAAGCCCTTATTTTTTTCTACCATAGTGTGAGGAGCCTCCTTTTATTAGAATAGAGCGCTGTCCGAATCAATTTTACGGACGACCAGGTTGGCGGTGATCACCAGGACGAAGCCCACAAAGGACTGATACAATCCGGCAGCTGCCGTCATGCCCAAGTTGGTGGAATTCATCAAACCACGGTAAACATAGGTGTCGATGGTGTTGGTGACGTCCAGCAGAGGCCCTTGGTTCATGGGAACCTGATAGAACAGACCAAAATCGGAGTAGAAGATCTTGCTGATGCTCATCAGGGTGAGAATGATGATGGTGGCTTTCAATCCGGGAAGAGTGATGTGCTTGATCTGCTTCCAGCGGGAAGCACCGTCGATCACAGCGGCTTCGTACAGTTCCCGGTCGATGCCCACCAAGGTGGCATAGTAGAGAATACTGTTATATCCCAAGCCTTTCCAAATGTTCACCAAGACCAAAATAACCGGCCAGTATTGGGGAGAGGAATACCAGGAAATGATGTCTTTTCCAAGAGGCTCCAGGATGCTGTTGTTGATAAAGCCATTTTCAGTGTTCAAAAAGGCGTAAACCAGATAACTGACAATGACGATAGAGATCAGGAAGGGAACTAAGATGATGGTTTGATAGAACTGTTTTGCCTGTTTGGCCCGGATCTCATTGAGGATGATAGCCACGGCGATGGCCAGCACAGTGCCCAGTACAATGAATACCAGGTTGTACGCCAGGGTGTTGCGGGTGATGATCCAAGCGTCCTTGGTGTTAAACAGAAACTTGAAGTTGTCAAATCCAATATTGGGGCTGTTGTAGATTCCTGTGGAGAAATGATAGCGCTTAAATGCCAGTACGATACCCGTCATGGGGATATAGTTGTTGATGATGAGGTATAAGCAGCCGGGCAGCATCATCAGGTAAAGGGGCAGATACCGCAGGAATTTGCTCCGTTTCGCAAAGCCTTTTTTCATACCGATTCCTTTCTGAAAAGAAACGGCGGAAGCTTTTTGAACACCTCCGCCGCATCCCTTTCTATATGTTTACTCTTGCTCAGCGAGCCAAGCGTCAAGCTGTGCTTGCTTTTCCGCGATAATGGTTTCCAAGCCGGCGTCTTTCAGTTCCTGATTCATTTGAGGCAGCGTCTCAGCAGGATTCAGCATGCCGCACTCCAGGCCGTTTTTGTACTTGCTGATAACGTTCTGGCAAGCGGTCACTTCGTTGAGCACGCTGGAGTTGTCCCAGGTAAAGCCCTTGGCGGGAGAAGCGGTGGCTTCAGCGTTGAAGGAGCTCAGCTGGTCCCAGATGTCCAGTTCGTCGCCGTCCCAGATGGCGCCCACCTGCTGGTTGGGCCATGCCCAGCCCAGAACGGAATAACCGGTGTTTTCGGTGGTGATGCCATCGGCGTAGCCGACCACGTTGTTTTCCTTATCAACCCACTGCCAATGCTTGCCTTCCAGACCATAGATGAAAGCGTTGGAAACATCGGCGTTGGTGTACATCAGGTTCAGAACCTGCATTGCCTTTTCAGGGTTTTCGCTGCTGGCAGCGATGCAGTAGGGAGAAGCAACCATACCAGTGGTGGAGAAAGGCTCGGTCAACTGAACCTGAACCAGTTCCGCACCGGCCTCACGGCTGGCCTGCAGAGTGGCGCCAGGCTTGGAGGGAACGAATCCGCCAAAACCGGTGCCGGCGCCCAGCAGCTGCTCGATAGAAGAGGTGTTGCTGGAAGCGTCAGGCATAATCAGGCCTTCCTGAGCCCAACGATACATGCGGTTGACCATATCCTCATAGGACTTGGTCTCGTACAGGTTGACCACGGTGGTGTCATCGGAAGTCATGTCCTCCAGAACACCGAAGCCGTCGGACAGGTCGTCAAAAAGCAAGGGAAGATTGATGGAACCGGCGGCGCTTACCACCGGGTACACATCGGGCAGTTCTTCCTTGACCTGGCGCAGCACTGCTTCCAGATCGTCCAGATTCTTGATGGAATCCACATCGATGTTGAGCTGGTCCACATAATCTTTGCGCATCTGGAATGCCTTGGTCTGCGCCTTATCCTTGTTCATCGGAACCCCATAAATTTGGCCATTCATGGAAACGCATTTCCAATCGGCCTCGCTGATCATATCCAGCATATCGGTGCCGTACTCAGCCAGCAGATCGTCCAAGGGAAGAATCTGGCCGTTGGAGATCAGGTTGGAGAAGGGAGTGACCCAGGAAAATACACCCAGCAGATCCATTTTCTCGCCGGAGGTGAGGGCCAGGTTAACCTGCTCGCCAGTGACGCCTGCCACGATCTCCACGTTGGCGCCTACCAGATCCCGCGTGATGCTGCTGATATATTCAGAGACCTCTTCACAATCTTCCGTCTTGGCGGTGTGAATGTTCATCACCCGCACAGTGTACACGTCTTCGTCGGTTTCGCCGGTGGAGGAAGTCTCTGTTTCCTCTGTCTGGCTTTGAGAATTCCCGCCAGTTCCGGTGGAGGACGTGCCGTTCCCGCTGCCGCAGCCTGTCAATAAGCTGAGAAGCATTGCCATTGCCAGCAAAGCGGCTACCCATCGTCTTTGTTTCATGATTTTACCGTTCCTTTCCTGTGGCATCACTGCCCGTTGTTTTGGTGTTTTTACTATAACAGATTTGTAGAATCTGGCTCTACCGAAAAAAAGACCTCCCCTATGGGTTTTCAGACACAGTTTGTTCAAAATTTCAATCCATTGTAAAAAATATTACCTTTAATGTTGTTTTCTTTACTTTTTGTCTTTTCGGGCCCGGCTGAAATCAAACAAAGATCCTGCCTTTTCGTGATTTTGGCAGGATCTTTGTTCAAAATTTGGAATCAGTCCCGGCGGTCCTCTTCAGGGGTAAGGCCCATCACCCTTTTGTAGCTTTGAGAGAAATGGGAAAAATTTCGATATCCCACTCGCAGAGCGATGGTGCTGATGGGGAGTTTTGTGCTTTTCAGAAGGCTTTTGGCCAACTTCATTTTTTCGTTGATGATAAACTCCTTCAGGGAGACTCCCATTTCTTTTTTAAACATACGTGAAACGTAGTCAGGGTTTAAAAATACCTCCCGGGCAATATCAGTGCGCTTCAGGTCGCTCTCAATGTGATTGTAAATATACTGGAGCACTCGGTCGATCTGAGTTTTGCTGTCTTCCGACTGTTCCCCTTGAAAGCAGGGGATCACGTAATCCACCAAGCGTTTCATGTCCTCTACGGAACGGTAAGCTGTTAGATAAAGATCAAGCAGTTCCGGTTCGTGCAGGTACTCCTGCAGCTGGATCCCTTTTTGTTCCGCTGTTACGGAGAGCATTTGGATCAGGCTTTGATAAAACAGCTTCAGAGAGTTGGCGCTGAGAACGCCTTCCTCCGCTTTGTGGTCCAGCCAAGTGTGGATTTCTTCCTTTACCGGCAAGGCGTTTTCACTGGCCAGCATTTGCTCCCAGCATTTCATTTGGGATTCAAAATGCAGATTTCCTTCGTCTTTCCCACCGTTTTCAGTGAGAAAAACCCCGGGAGCTTTTGAGACGTTGTCCAGCTTTTGCTTGTGTAAAGCCGCTACTTGCGCTTGCAGATTGGTTTCAGGCTGGGGATCGCTCAGGTAGCAGGCAAGGGAGACTCCGATCTCTTTTCGGCAAATCTCCAGGAAGATTTTCATCTGTCCCGTGATTTCCTCCTGGACGGGAGCCATACCGTCCCGCTGGTAGATAATCAAGATGAAGTCTTCCTCCAGCTGGGCTAGGAGCGTTTTATAGTGGTGGGCCTCCAAGATTTCCGACAAAATATTTTCCATGGCGTAGCGCAGGAGTCCAGTCTCCCAGGCTTTACTGCCTTCCGTCCAGGACAGCCGGTGGAGCAAAACACTTAAAACAGGCTGCCCGGAGACCATGGAGATTCCCAGGTGCTCCATGCCTTGACAAGCAGTGGCAAGACTTGTTTTTTGTCCGGTGAGGCAGCGTTGGACGATCCCGTCCAGCAGGGCGGCGCGGTTTTGGGAAAACGTCTGGCCGTATAAGGAATAGAGGGAGGTTTCCTGCTTGGAAAGAATCCGATTTTTGGCTCGCAAAATGGCGCTTTGAATATCCTCATAGCGGGCAGGCTGCAAAATGTAATCGAAGCTGCCCAGGCGAATGGCTTCCTGAGCATAGGAAAAGTCCGCATGGGCTGTCAGGAAAATACACTCCACTGGGTAGTTTTGGGATTTCACCCAGCGAAATAAGCTAATTCCACTTTCCACAGGCATTTCGATATCGCACACCATGATGTCGATCTTTTGGGTGGAAAAAAGCTGCCTTGCCTCAAAGGCGTTGTAGGCGGTAAAGGTCTGGGAAATGCCAAGAGCCTTCCAGTCAACGCCATTGACGATTCCATTTACCACATGAATTTGGTCATCCACAATGAGGACGTTCACAATGTTTCCTCCTTCTCTGGGCTGTCGGTTTTTTGATAGGGGAAGAATATTTCGGTTTCGGCGCCACCTCTGTTGGAGAAGAAAAACGTGCATTTGTCCCCGTAGATCAGACGAAATCTCTTGCACACGTTTTGGATGCCGATATGGGTGTTTTCCTGTTCCAAGGTTCCTTCTTGCAAGGCTTTCAAGCTGTCCTCTGAGAAACCTGTACCGTTGTCTCGGATCACAATGGAAACATAGTCGTCCTCTTCATCTTCCAGCAGGGAAAGGGAAATGTGGATTTCCAGTGTTTTCCCTGGAAAGCTGCCGTGCTTTACGGAGTTCTCCACAAAGGTGAGAAAAGACAGTGGAGGAACCTGGATGTTTTTAAGGCGAGGGTCGATGTGTTCCGTAAATGAGGGTGGACAGTGGGTGACAATCTGCTGGAGGGCAATATAATTTTCCACGTTCTTTAATTCGATTGCCACTGGGATAAGGGACTTGGTCTCTTGAAACAGGAAACGCAAATGCTCGGACAAACGCAAAATCATTTCCTGAATCTGGGCATACTGTTTCCCTTGAGCCAAGGCATACAAGTTTTTCAAGCAGTTAAGAAAGAAGTGAGGGCGAATTTGGATTTGCAGGTATTGCAATTCCACCTGCTGCCGTTCCAAGTGCTGCTCATAAGAAGCGATTTTCAGGGATTGAATTTCATCCATCATGGCGTTAAACGTGTCTTGTAGGCGAAGAAACTCGTCGATGGAGCTGGAAGTTTCCAGTTTGGCATCCAGCTGACCGTTCCTTACTTGCTCCATGGTGGACACCAGGGAATCGAAGGGCTTTAAGAAGAACTTTGTCAGGAAATAGAAGCTGAAAAGGATCAAGATGACGATCACCAAAGACCCCACCAAAATGGTGACCTGAACAGAGCTCATATTCAGCAGCAACCCCTGATAGGGAGTGGCGTACTGCAAAGCCAGACCATACGGCTGATATTCCGACTGAATGATAAAATAGGAGTTTTCCGGACTTCCCTGAATGGAGTAAGCTCCTTCAAAAGGGGAGGTCTCCAGTTGGGCGGTGTAAAGTTTGTCCAGGGAGGTGACAGGCTTCCCCTTGGAATTCACGAAATACAAAAGACTGGGACGCTGCGCGTTTGTAAGATCCTGGGGAGTCTCCACATAGTCCAGATCCACAACTCCCACATAGCATACGCCATTGCTGGAAAGGAAATAAAATAGGAAGGGTGTCCCGTCGATCTGATGATAAGACCATCCCTGGCCAGCATATTGAGAAGGATCCTCCCAGACGCTGTCCACAAAGGACTCCATGGTGGATTTTACTTCGTAGGTATAATTGTAATTGTAAATCTTCTTAGTGATGCTGTTGCTGTCCGAGTGGAAAAAGACTGCCGCCATAAATTTTTTTGTGCCCATCATGGTGCGATACTTTGTCAGGATCTGATCGCTGAGCACATGGGCCTGGATGGTGCTGAGAGGGTAGCGCATTTGAATGGAGTCGGTATCGTTGGCTAAAAAATTGGCCATATAGCTTTCGATGCCTTCCAGATCTTGCTCAAATGACCGAGAAAAAAGGTCAATGGTATTGCGGTTGGTATCAGCAATGCGATTGTTCAAGGTGTTTACATTGTATAGGTTATACCAGATCAGCAATGCCAAAAGCGGGAGAATAAAGATCATCATGGTGAGGATAATCCACCGTTTCGCGGACATGTGTTTCATTGTTTTCATCTCCCACAAAATTTTCCGTCAAGATCTTTTTGTTTTTAGAGTACTCCAATACCGCAGGGCTTGTCAAATGTAAAATCTGTCTAAAAAAGACACACCACCTGGAAAACAGAGGGCTATTTGTAAATAAAAAGCACATGGCTTGCGCCCCTTCAATCCTTTTGGACCGTGGGGAAAGGGAGCTTGAGAAATGGCCCATTTCCGCCTTGAAAAGGTGCGCTTCTAGATTCTACCGGCACATTCTGCGGCCGAAGGCAAACATTTTTCTTTTGGGAGTCGTAACTTGCCAGCGTGCTTGGTCAAGAGCCATGGGGATGTGTGGGGAACGGGCTGTTCGCCGCAAGAGGCCTAAACAAAAAAAGAGACGTCCTGAAGGACGTCTCTTTTCGTTGGGCAGAAAGATTTCAGTGGTTGCCCCAGCACCAAAGATGTAATGTCCACTTGAGAATCTTTGGGGCGTAGGCGAGCTATCGGTAATTTTAAGGGAAGGGAAGCCGTCTCCTCTTATTGTCCAGCTTCCACCGTTTCCTGGGAGCCGTCTGGCCAAATCACCTGTACGGTTACCGGGGCGGTAGCATGGATTTCTAATTTTGGCTTTTCTCCAGGCTGATGGGCGGGGCAGATCAAGTCCACTGTGTCCTCACCCATGGGATAGCGCATCACCCCATGGCGTTCTGTCTCATAGACGCGCCAAATGATTTTTCTCTCACGGGCAATGCCCTGGATACCAAAAATATTCTCGATGGTCACGGCGATAGGTGCTAAGCCGGTCCAGCCCACAAAATCCCTTTTGCCAGGGTTGCCGGGGGCGGCAGACTCAGGAGCGTAGTTTTCCCAGAGGGTTCCGGTCTTTTCAAAAACCTCTGTCACGATGGCAACGTGTTTTTTGGCAATGGTTCTGGAAAGGTCATAGAACCCGTTCCGTTCCAATCCTTTCAGCAGCATATAGTTGGTGGGGGCCCACACTCCACCCAGCCAATAGCCGCCTTGGGGAGCGTAATCCGGGTGATCCGCCGACAGGGAGGGCACCGGATGAGGCCGGGCAAATTCCTTCGGATTCTCCAAATGTGCCACAAACGCCGGAATGCGTTCTGCGGGCACAATCCCGGCAAGGAGAGCCCAGTAGGCGCCGATTCCCTTCATGCCGCTGAGCTGACCGTTGGGCCAAAGGTCGTAATAGAAGGCGGTGGTTTCATCCCAGAGCTGTTCGTTCACAACTTTGGTCAAACGGGATTGTTCCTCTTTCAGGATTTCTACATCCTTTTCCCGTCCGATGACCTCGGCCATCTGAATGAGCATTTTGCAGCTCAGGATCTGCTGAATACAGGTGTCCACCCAAACTTGATGACCGTGGTGAAATTCCCGGGAATAGCCGGGCATTTGCCGGGGCTGGTTATCCATGCCGCAGTTCCAACCGGTGCCCCAGTAGGTGCCGTCAGGCCAAGTGCGGTAAAGTTTCATCCAGAGATGAAAAGCCAGCAGGGGAGGGAATACCCGCTCCAGACGCTGCTTGTCTCCGGTGATCCGGTAGGATTCCCATTCCGCCCAGGGGAGAATATTGGGCCCGGTACTGGCAGGATCAAAGCGGTGAAACTGATCCCCGGGAACTTGCTCCGCGATTTCCCGGCAGATAAAGCCATCCATATGCTGCCGGGCGTAGAAATTGTCCAGAGTCCGCTGAAAGTCAAACACTTTGGTGCCGTATTTGCCAAACATGGTAATAAAGGAGGAGTCCCACATAAAAAGAAACCCATTGAAAGCGGTATCAATATAATTGGACACCATGGCGTCATTGGGAGTGGGGGCTCTTAAATTGGAAAAGGCAATCTGCCAGGCTTTGTGATAGCAATCCACCGTGTGAGAATGGTTTTCCCAAATCAGTTCGGGGAGTAGTTCCTTGGCCTGTTCATAGGTGGGCAGCGGCTCTGTGTCTTTTTCCTTGGTGAGGAAAGTGTTTTCCTCCACCAGGGGCTGATAGATATATCCCAAGTCATCATTGAGTTGGTAAAGGTGATGTCCGTGTTCGATCACGTCTTCCATATGTTTCATCGTGTCCATAGGTAGTTCCTCCGGTTGTTCCACAACGGATTTTAATAAACGGGCATTTTTCAGATTCCAGCAGTGCTCTTCTAGGGGAGATGCTTGCCGGATAAAAAGAAAACAGAGGATCGACTAAAGTCATTCCTCTGTTTTCTGGTGCAGGTGACAGGACTTGAACCTGCATGAACTTGCGCTCATATGGACCTGAACCATACGCGTCTGCCAATTCCGCCACACCTGCATATTTGGTTTTTCTGTTGAGCCCTAACGTCTCAACGCTCAGATATTATAGCATTGAAATTTGCGGTTGTCAACAGGAATTTTCAAAAAAATCTTTCCGACGGCAAATTTTTTTATTTTGCCGGGAAATGTCACCGATACAAAGAAAGTAAAAGAAGATGCGCAACTCACTTTACACACGCTTTACATTCTGTGGTATAATTAACCCAGATTTTAAGAGATCCCCTGCAAAATCAAAATAATAGCTTATTATACTATCCCCTGGTCTCGACAAAAAGGAGTTAACATTCATGATCCATCGCGTATTTTTCGACCTGGGCTTGACCCTGGCGGAATGTGACACACCCGGCCGCTATGTGGAATATTTTTCCCAGCTGGGCCGGCAGATCACTCTTCCCCAGGCACAGAGAGCCTATCACTTGGCTAACAAGTACTTTATGCGGGAGCATCCGGGGGCTTTGGGACATAAGGACCAAGACGTATTCCGGCGCTTTCTTCAAAGAGTCTGTCAGGAGCTGGGATGGCCCGAACTGGGTCAGGATCTTTTCCGGCTGGCTCAGGAGGACAAGCGTCCGCCTCGGTGGACCGCGTTCCCCTTTACCCTGGAGGTGCTGAAAAGCCTGAAAGAGCGGGGAGTGGCCACTGGGCTCATTTCCAACTGGGATCCCTCCTGCCGGCAGGTGCTGGACCAAAACGGTCTTACCCCTTACCTGGACCCCATAGTGGTTTCCAGTGAAGTGGGCGTGGAAAAGCCTGACAAGCGTATTTTTGAGAAGGCCCTGGAGCTTTCCGGGGACGACCCGAAAAACTGCCTGTATGTGGGGGACAATTATTACGATGACGGAGCAGGCTCTTCCCAGGTGGGGATGACCTGCTGTATCCTGAACCCTCCCGGCCGGTTGGGTATCGAGGAGCTGGAGCTTCCCTGGTGCGTGCCGGATATCCGAGGGGTGGCCGGCGTGCTGGATGCCTTAAACGCCGGGGCCCTGGACCAACAGGAAAATACCGCGTGCTGACGCGTGTATTATAGAAAAGAAAAGCGAACCCTGTGGTTTGGAACAGAAATCCATACGAGACAAACTTGAGAGACGAAGGAGAATAAACCATGCAGAAACGAATCCTTAGCCTTGTGCTGGCCTTGACCCTGCTTGTGACCGCTTTTGCCGGATGCACCGGCAGCGGCACTACTTCCGGTTCTTCCACCGCTTCCACTTCCTCTTCCGGCGAGGCCTCCCAGGAGACTTCCACCGAGAGCCAGACTTCTTCCACGGACAGCGGCGAGGAGACCGTGGTCCGGATGAACATCGGTTCCGAGCCCGACAGCCTGGATCCTTGGCAGTCTGCCGCTTCCGATACGGACGCTATTTTCCACAACGTGTTTGAAGGCCTGTGCCTGTATGACGAAAACGGCGAGATCATCCCCGGCCTGGCGGAAAGCTGGGACATCTCCGAGGACGGCCTGACCTATACCTTCCACCTGCGGGACGACGTGACTTTCCATAACGGCAAGGCTTTCACCTCCGCGGACGTGGTGTACACCTACAACAATCTGGCCGGTATGGGCGGCGAGAAGGCTGTGTCCAGCAAGTTTGAGAATGTGGAAAGCTTCGAGGCTCCCGATGACTACACCTTTGTCATCAAGCTGAAAGAGCCCTCCGCTGGGTTCCTGTCCCTGAACATCATCGCCATCCTGCCTGAAGGCTATGAGGATCAGTCCACCGCTCCTGTGGGCACCGGTCCCTATAAGTTTGTGGAGTACACTCCCTCCCAGCGGGTTGTGCTGGAAAAGAACGACGAGTATTACGATGAGGAACGTGCCGGCAAGATCGACCGGGTGGAGTTCTATATCATGACCGATTCTGCCGCCGTGGTTTCCGCTTTGCAGTCCGGCACCCTGGACATCGCCTCCATCAACGCTGACGACGCTTCCGTGCTGGAAGGCCAGTTCGACATCTACAATTCTCCCCAGAACATGGTGCAGATCTTCGCCATGAACAACAGCGTGGAGCCCTTCAACGATGTGCGGGTGCGTCAGGCGATCAACTACGCCATCGACAAGGACCAGATCATCAACACCGTGTTCGGCGGCTACGCTACCAAGCTGTACACCAACTTCAGCCCCGTGATGGGTGTCTACTACAACGAGGAGCTGGAAGGCTCCTACGATACCGACCTGGAGAAGGCCAAAGAGCTTTTGAAGGAAGCCGGCTACGAAAACGGCTTTGATTTCACCATCACCGTTCCTGCCAACTATCAGGCCCACATCGACACTGCTCAGATCATCTCTCAGCAGCTGCAGCAGATCGGCATCACCGCCAACATTGAGACTATCGAATGGGCTACCTGGCTGGAGGACGTGTACACCAACGCCCAGTATGAGACCACCATCGTGGGCCTCACCGGTAAGCTGGATCCCGACGCTGTGTTGGGCCGTTTCAAGACCGACTATCCCAAGAACTTCTTCAAGTTCAGCGACGCCGAGTATGACGAGCTGATCACCAGTGCCCTTACCGAGCAGGACGAGCAGGTGCGGGTGGATGACTACAAGCGCTGCCAGGAGATCCTCACCGAGCAGGCGGCAGCCGCGTTCATCAGCGACCCCAACCTGGTGGTGGCATCCCGTAAAGACCTGAAGGGCTACACCTTCTATCCCGTGACCTTCCACGACATGACCAAGCTCTATTACGAGGGGTAATCTCCCCTGAAAGGCGCTGAGGGTATCCCCCCAAACGCCATGATACGCAGCGCGGGGGGCCGTGCCGGAGAAACCCGGACGGCCCTTCCCCTGTGGGAAAGGATAAGAACGCCTATGGCCAACTATTACATTCGGAAAGCGGCGGGGTTCATCGTCACCCTGTTCCTGGTGTCCCTTCTCACCTTCGCGGTGTTCCAGATCCTGCCGGGAGATCCTGCCCTGGTCATTCTGGGAGTGGACGCCGATCCCGCGCAGGTCCAGCAGCTCCATGACGAGATGGGCCTGGACAAGCCTATCCCCATCCGGTTTTTGGAGTGGATCGGCGGGCTCCTGCGGGGTGACCTGGGGACCTCCT
>HF972676.1:1288-2994 GCA_000432995.1 Clostridium sp. CAG:1013 | reverse complement strand
CTCCTACCGCTACCATCAGCCTGTGTCTCAGCTCATCGGCAACGCTTTCGGCGTGACGGTGCAGCTGGCGGTGTTCGCCCTGATCCTCACCGCTCTGGTGGGTATCCCGGTGGGCATCTGGCTGGCTCATCACAGCAAGAAGCCCTACGCCCTGCCGGTATCCATGCTGTCTCAGCTGGGACTTTCTGTGCCGGCGTTCTGCTTCTCCGTGCTGCTGATCAATATCTTCTCCGTGCAGCTGGGATGGCTGCCCTCCATGGGCTACACCCCCTTTTCCCAGGATCCGGTGGCCTGCCTGAAAAGCCTGACCCTGC
This sequence comes from Clostridium sp. CAG:1013, assembly GCA_000432995.1. Taxonomy (GTDB): domain Bacteria; phylum Bacillota; class Clostridia; order Oscillospirales; family Acutalibacteraceae; genus Acutalibacter. The sequence goes on along the minus strand of HF972676.1, from coordinate 2,680 downwards.
CTTCTGTGGCCATCGCCTTTGGTTCCGCCGCGGTGCTGATCCGCTACGTGAAGGTGAGCGTCATCCAGCAGGAGCATCAGGACTACGTCAAGACCGCCCAGAGCAAGGGCGTGCCTTCCCGGAAGATCCTCCGGGGCCATGTGCTGCGCAATTCCCTGATCCCGGTGCTGACCATCTTCGGCATGACCATCACCGACGTGCTGGGCGGCAGCATCATCATCGAGAACGTGTTCTCCCTGCCCGGCATCGGCAAGCTGGTGTCCACCTCCATCAACTCTCGGGACCTGCCCCTGATCCAGGGTCTGGTGCTGTATCTGGCCATCATCGTGGTGGTCTGCAACTTCGTGGTGGATGTGCTGTACTCGGTCATCGACCCCCGCATCCGTCTGAAGTGAAGGGAGGAACAGAGCTTTGCGTGTAAGTACCATATTAAAGAAATGCCTGCGAAACAAGAATTTCATCTTGGGCAGCTCCATGGTGGGCCTGATGGTCCTATTGATGGTAGTGGGCTTCTTCTACATGCCCTACGACCCCAACGCCATGGACACGGAAAATGCCCTGCAATTTTTCTCCCTGAAGCATCCCTTGGGCACCGACCAGTTTGGCCGTGACGTGCTCAGCCGCATCATGGAAGGCACTCGGGTGTCCTTCTTGGTGGGTGCCCTGACAGTGGTGTTTGGTCTGCTGGTGGGCGGCGCCATCGGGTCCCTGGCCGGGTATTACGGCGGCAAGGTGGACGAGGTGATCATGAAGCTCATCGACACCCAAATGGCCTTCCCCGGCATCCTGCTGGCCCTGATGCTCATCGCCGTGTTCGGCAACAGCATCCAGAACCTGATCCTGGCTCTGGGCGTCATGTCCATTCCCCGGTTTGCCAGAATCTCCCGCTCCGGGTTTATCAAGTACCGGGACGCGGAATTCATCAAAGCTGCCCGGTCCCGGGGTGCAGGGGATGGGCGGATCATCTTCCTGCACATCCTGCCCAACATTGTGCCGGAACTGATCGTCACCAGTTCTCTGGGCTTTGCCGGCGCTGTTATGAGCGAGGCAGGCCTGTCCTATCTGGGACTGGGCATCCAGCCTCCCACCCCCAGCTTCGGTAAAATGCTCAGCGAGGCCCAAGGGGAGATCCTCAAGGCCGGGTGGTATGTGTTGGTGCCCGCCCTTGCCATCACCCTGCTGGTGATGGGTTTCAATCTCATCGGCGACGCGCTCCAGGAGGTGACCGAGCATGGCAGATAAGACCCCTGTGCTCTCCATTGAGAGCTTGACTGTGGATTTCGACCTGGGCAAGACCTGCCACGCGGTGCGGGACACCAGCGTGCGTATTGAGCCCGGCGAGATGGTGGCCCTGGTGGGGGAATCCGGCTGCGGTAAGACCATGACCGCTCT
>HF972676.1:0-1251 GCA_000432995.1 Clostridium sp. CAG:1013 | reverse complement strand
CAGCCTAGAAACGCCAAGATCCCCCAGGGTAAGATCCTGTTTGACGGCTCCGAGCTGCGGGGCTTGGAAGAGGAACAGTGGAACCAGTACCGTGGCCGGAACATCGCCATGATCTTCCAGGAGCCCATGACCGCCCTGAACCCCCTGATGAAGGTGGGCAGGCAGATTGCGGAGAACGCCCGCATCCACGGAGCAACCAAAGAAGAGGCCAAGACCCGTGCTTTGGAAGTGATGAAGCAGGTGGGCCTGCCGGACGTGGAGCGGCTGTACAATGAATATCCCCACCGGCTTTCCGGCGGTATGCGCCAGCGTGTGATGATCGCCATGGCTCTGGTGAACAAGCCGGAGCTGCTCATCGCCGACGAGCCCACCACCGCTCTGGACGTGACCATCCAGGCCCAGATCATGGAGCTGATCCGTGACATGAACCGGGAAATGGGCACCGCCGTACTGCTGATCTCCCATGACCTGGGAGTGATCCGCCGGATGTGCAGCCGGGTGTACATCATGTACGCCGGCCGGGTGGTGGAGAGCGGCAGCACCCAGGAGGTGCTGGCCCATCCTCTGCACCCCTATACCAAGGGTTTGATCGCCTCCATTCCCTCCCTGGAAAAACGCGGCCAGCGGCTTTCCTCCATCCCCGGCACAGTGCCCGCTTTGGAGGACCGTTCCGAGCACGGCTGTCCCTTCTATAACCGCTGTTCCAAGCGCCGGGATCTGTGCAAAAAAGAAACGCCCCCCATGGTGGTCCACAAGAATCACATGGCCCTGTGCGTGGACGCGAAGGAGGAATTGGGACTGTGAGCAACGCGCAAATGGAAAATCGACAGCCTTTGCTGGAGATCCGAGGCCTGACCAAAGAATTCCGTCAGGGCAAGGACCGGGTCAAGGCGGTGCGTCAAATGGACCTGGACATCTATAAAGGGGAAGTGTTCGGCCTGGTGGGAGAATCGGGCTGCGGCAAATCCACCTTTGGCCAGATGCTGGTCCACCTGCTGGACCCTACCTCCGGAAAGATCACCTTGGCGGGGGAGGATATCACCCGTCCTGCCCGCCGGGAGCGGAAAGATCTGTGCAAGCGGATGCAGATCGTGTTCCAGGATCCCTACTCCTCCATCGACCCCAATAAGACCATCGGCTGGCTGGTGGAAGAGCCCCTGCGGATCCACGGCATCGGCAAGACTCAGAAGGAACGGGACGAGAAAGTGGGGAAGGTACTCAAGGCCGTTGGCCTGGACGACAGCTACCGCA
>HF972675.1:33061-36079 GCA_000432995.1 Clostridium sp. CAG:1013 | reverse complement strand
CTTTCCCGGCCGCCCAGAAGGGGCTGAACCTAGAGGAGCAGACTTATCCCCACTGGTGCAGCCAAAAAAGCAGAGCCATTGTCATATCAGGCCTTAAGGCCTGTAAACAATGGCTCGGTCTGTTTACTCTTGTCAGCGTAAATCGCACATGCTACCGGCCCTCTTTTCCAGACCGTCAAAAAGTCAAACCCGGAAAGACGGGCCGCCAAACACAAGGAGGAACCTATGCTGGATCCACAGATTACAACGGTGCTGTTCGACCTGGACGGCACCCTGCTTCCCATGGAGTTGGAGGCGTTTACCAAAACTTATTTCGGCCTGCTGGCCAAGAAAGCTGCTCCCTTCGGCTACCAGCCGGAGCCTCTGGTGGCGGCGGTGTGGAAGGGCACCAAGGCCATGGTGAAAAACGACGGCTCTCGTACCAACGACCAGGCCTTTTGGGATACCTTTGCCCAGGAGTTGGGTGAGGACGTGAAAGCCCTCCGGCCGGAGTTCGACGACTTTTACGCCCGGGAATTCCACGGGGCCAAGGCTGCCTGTAGAGAGAATCCCCTGGCCAAACCCGCGGTGGAGGGACTGAAAGCCAAAGGCTATGACGTGATCCTGGCCACCAATCCCATCTTCCCTCTGGTGGGAGTGAAAACCCGGCTTTCCTGGGTGGGGCTTTCCTTGGAGGATTTCTCCCACGTCACCTCCTATGAGACCTACACCACCTGCAAGCCCAATCCGGCTTATTACACCGAACTTCTCAAAAAGACCGGGAAGCGGCCGGAGGAATGTTTGATGGTGGGCAACGATGCCCTGGAGGATACCGCCGCCCTGAAAGCGGGGATCTCCGTATACCTTACCACTGACTGTCTTTTGAATCCCTCCGGTCAGGACATCAGCGGCGTGCCTCAGGGTACCTTTCGGGAGTTTATGGAGTACGCCGGGCTGTAAAAAAGTCTGAAAAAAATTTCTCGATTGTGGCATTTGCAACAGCGAAAACCCTTTCTTTGGGGTATCATAAAGGCACAGACCAAGTAATACCCTAGAATGAAGCATTGGAAAGGATGATCGAATATGGCAGTTCTCACCATTACTAAAGACAATTTTCAGCAGGAAGTTCTGAATTCCAACGTTCCCGTCCTGGTGGATTTCTGGGCCAGCTGGTGCGGCCCCTGCAAAATGTTCTCCCCCATCGTGGATGAGTTCGCTGAGGAGAATGTGGGCAAGGTGAAAGTGGGCAAGATCAACATCGACGAGGAGCCGGATCTGGCTGCTCAGTTCCGTGTGATGAGCATCCCCACTGCGATGCTGTTCGAAAACGGCCAGCCCAAGGAGGTCCTGGTGGGTGTGCAGCCCAAGGCCCGGCTGGAAGCTATGCTGAAGTAAACGGAAAGTAGCTGATAATTATGGCGGAAAAACTCTATGATGTGATCGTCATCGGCGGCGGGCCGGGAGGCTATACCGCAGCCCTCTACGCCGCACGGGCCAACCTGTCGGTGCTGGTGCTGGAAAAGCTGACCCCTGGAGGTCAGATGGGCACCACCGACGTGATCGACAATTACCCCGGCTTCCCCGAGGGTATCGGGGGCTTTGACCTGGCCATGCAGATGAAGCAGGGCGCCGAGCGTTTTGGGGCCGAGACGAAGCTGAGCGAGGTCACCGCCGTGGAGCTGAAAACCTCTCCCAAGCAGGTGGTCACTTCGGAAGGTGTTTACCAGGCCCACACCGTGGTGCTGGCAAGCGGGGCACAGCCTCGGGAGCTGGGACTTCCCGGAGAACGGGAGCTGCGGGGCCGTGGGGTGTCCTACTGCGCCACCTGTGACGGCATGTTCTACCGGAACAAGACCGTGGCTGTGGTGGGCGGCGGCAACACCGCTGTGGCCGACGTGCTGTACCTTTCCCGGATCTGCAAGAAGGTGTACCTGATTCACCGCCGGGATGAGCTGCGGGCTTCCAAAGTGTATCTGGATCCCCTCCAGAAAGCGGAGAACGTGGAGTTCGTGTGGGACAGCGAAGTGAAAGAGATCCTGTACGGGGACACGGTCACCGGGGTGAAGGTGAAGAACAAGCGCACCGGAGACAGCCGGGAGATCCCCGTAGACGGGCTGTTCGTGGCCGTGGGGTACATCCCCAACACGGATCTGGTGAAAGGCCAGGTAGACCTGGACGAGGCCGGCTACGTGCTGGCAGGAGAGACCACTCGCACCAACCTGCCCGGAGTGTTCGCCGTGGGAGATCTGCGGAAAAAGCCTCTGCGCCAGGTGGTCACCGCCGCCTCGGACGGAGCCGTGGCTGCCCACTTTATCGAGGAATACTTCACCGCCAGCATCGGCGGCTGAGATACTATGAAAAAAACCGCCTGGGAGCGTTTCCCGGCGGTTTTTTCTCGTTATTGCCTGATTTAGTCTTTCTTTTCACGCAGGAGCACAAAAGGAGTCATCTCCTTGCCGTTGCCGGCGGGGTTGTCCTTTAAGAGCTTTTGCAGCAGCTCCTTGGAGAAGGGCGCCTTGGGGGAGATGGCCAGCACGTCCCCGCCAAAGTCGTTGATGTCCGCAATGCAGCAGTGTACGCCGGTGTCCTCTTCCACCTTTGCCACAGCCTTGTCCGGGTTCTTGGGGGTCATGATGCCGAACTGCTTGTACTCCGGAAAATAGGTGCTGTAAAATCCGTCCAGGCCAGCCACCTGGGGTCCGGTGATCTCGTAAAACACGCCTCGTTTGCCGAAGAGCCTCCCAACACCAGCGGCTAAGGACGCGTAAATCACTTTGGGTTTGCCGCACAGCATGATGGCTACCTGCATCTTGTACACGTTGTGCACGCCGATACCGGCGGAATCATTGGTGCTGGCAAAGCGGGACAGGAACTTGGCGGTCCGGGAGATCTTCAAGGTCTCCTTGGGGATGATGTCTTTCTGGCACAGAGAGACGATCTTCTCGCTGATGTAGACCACGTCCCCTTCCTCAAAATAGGGCTTTACATATTGGCCTACCAGTTCCGAAAGGTTTTCACCGGGTTTGATGAAGTGGGTGT
>HF972675.1:27986-33015 GCA_000432995.1 Clostridium sp. CAG:1013 | reverse complement strand
TTTCCCATCGATCTCCAGTACCAGGGGCTTTTCAGGGTTGGTCTTGGATATATCTTGGATTGAGCGCATAAAAAATCACCTTTCTTCTTTGCTCCTCTCCCTATCCTCATATAGTATTATACCACAGATCTTAAGATCACGACGGATTTTTTTCGAAAAGCCAGTCTGCTTCCTTATTACCGAATGGATAAGTATCCTGAGATTTTAGAGAAATGTGTATAAATTTCCGCAAAAAACGGGGTTTTAGCGGGGTTATATACTAATTGAAAGGATGATTGTTCGGTAAAATACATAAATTTAATTTCTATGATAGGACGAAATTTCTAACCCCATAAATGGGATTTTTACCGGGGGGAATAGCATATTTATAAGGGAGATTAAGAGGAAGGGAGGGATCGGGTGGCCTATTCCGACCTGGAGCTTTTGGCAAGGATCATCGAATGCGAGGCCGGGGGCGAGGGGGATACAGGTATGCGGGCCGTGGCCAGCGTGGTGATGAACCGGGTGCAGGTGGACTACGGTGAGTACGGCAGACTCCACACCATCCGGGAAGTGGTGTTCCAAAAGGGGCAGTTTACCTGCGCCATGGAAACCGTTGGGGGCCAGTACAATTACCAGAACATCTACAATATGCGGCCCACCCAGGTGCACTACGATATTGCTAACTGGGCCATCGCCGGGAACCGGCTGACCAACTTGGGTTTTGCCCTGTGGTTTTATAACCCCTTCTCGGTGACCTGCCGGCAGAATTTCCCATCGAAGGTGGGCCAGCTGGTGATCCGTTTAGGGGACCATTGCTTTTACAATCCCACCGAAGCCTACGCCCTGACCTGAACGAAGGAGGGACCTTATGGAAGAACGAAGAAGATACCAGCCCGAGACCTGTCACAGCCAGATGGACCGGCTGCGCAGCCGCAGCGACTTTGAGGAGCTGTCCGATGGCAGCCACCGCATGGACAATTTCAATACGCCGCCCCAGCCTGTGTTTGACTCGGAAGAGATGAAGGGGTCCATGCAGGCCATTTTGTCCCAGAACATAGGGGCGTATGTGGTCATCGAGTTTCTCATCGGTACGGAGCAAATGATCCGCAAGCAGGGCATGCTGTACTTTGTGGGCCGGAGCTTTGTGACGCTGTACGACGAGAACGTAAATAACTTTATTGTCTGCGATATCTTCTCGGTGAAGTTTGTGTATTTCTATATGCCCGGTGACCGTCCCCGGTATAATTACAATTTGTTGCCGCCGGTGAGCGGAGAGCCTGGAATGGGCGGCGGAAGGATGCGGTAAGCAAACGTAAAAGTTTTTAGTCAAGTTTTTTCCAAAAAACTTGCAGAGCGCGAGGTGTTGGTGCCCGGTGGGCACCGTCCAGCACCGACCGAGCCGGCAGGTGAGACCAGCGTCTCGCGGCCTTGAAGCTGCGCAAAGCGCAGCAGGAGAAATGAAGGCCCAAGAGCCGCATGCTGCCGCAGGCAGATAGGCTTTGGGGCCGGCCCTCTTACGCAAAGCAAAAAATCGGCTTCCCAGTCAAACAAAAAAAGGACACCCAGGTTTTGAACTTGGGTGTCCTTTTGATTGTTAAGGGAAAGTGGGCCGCAGCCCCCTTCTATCGCCCTTTGGGCGCGTGGGTTGGGGGCTGCTGGTTTATCTTTGGGCTTGCACCGTTTTTAGACCTTGGGGCTTTGGTCTCGCCTGCCGGCTCGGTCGGGACTAGACGGTCGCCACTGGCGACCAGCACCCCAAACCCCACCAGCCTTTTGAAAGAAGGCACGTACGTCCTTCGGACATACTGTGAAAACTTTTACGCGTCTTCGGCGTTTGATGATTTATAAAATAAAAATAAATTTCTGAAATATAGTTGAAAACACAAAGAAGCAATGCTATCATGCAGTTAAAGGAAGACTGGAGGTGGTCCCTGTGGCTGTAAAAATTTCAGGAAAAACAAAGGCAATCGCGGCAATTCTGGCGGCAGTGGTCCTTTTGAGCGTTTGCGGGATAGGAGGCTTCCTTTACTGGAAATCCCTTCCACCTCAACAGTTTGAAAATTGGCCCCGGACGTATTCATCAAGCGTAGCCCATGAAGGCGCAACGCTGTATGTGGATGAGATCGGCCGCAACGAAAATGGTTCAGGCTATATCAAATACACATTGGGAAATTATCAATGGGATGACGAGTACGGAAAGGCGGAAACAGTCTATTACGGCCCGGATGACCCCTGGGTCGAGTATGAATATGACAGTGACATCGGCAAGTCCTTCTATCAAATTTATCCTCCTGTGGACCGGGTTAAAACAATGGATGCTAAAGGAGCTTCCTCCTTGGAACCGGGGGAGGAAATTCAGTTGGTAGAAATCCTGCCGGAGAACACCTTGCCAATCTCGGGTGTATATCGTTTTTGCGTGGAAAAAGCTGGAAGCGTGACATTTGTGGTAATGGATGATGGAACGGCAGTGGCGGACAACGAGCTGGGTATCCGAATCAGAGAGGCTTATGAGGAAAAAGCGCTCGATGAAAATGAGAATCCCCAGTAGTTTTGTCCCAAGGGTTGCGGAGTAAATTTCAATAGATAAAAAAGAACTCCCCGGCAGCAGCTGGGGAGTTCTTTTTAAATATGGCATTTAGCCTTTCATTACATCCACGTTATCCTTCACGTAGATCACACCGGAGATCACCGTGAACAGGGTGGCGATCACCACCAGCACGTGGCCGATCACCGTGGCCGGGTACAGGAACTCCGGCAGGAAGGTGGCAATGTACTGGAACAACAAAATGGCGATAATAGCCACCATCTGGGAGATGGTTTTCAGTTTGCCCCAGTTGTTGGCGGCGATCACTCTCCCCTGCTCCACCGCCAGCAGGCGAATAGAGGTGATGGCGAACTCCCGGATCATGATCAGCAGCACGCACACCGTGGAGGCCAGATCCAGCTTCACCAAGCAGATCAGAGCGGAGATCACCAGGATCTTGTCCGCCAAGGGGTCCATCAGTTTGCCGAAATTGGTGATCAGGTTGTCCCGCCGGGCGATCTTCCCGTCCAGATGGTCTGTGTAAGAGGCGGCACAGAACAGGATCAAGGCGAAAAGGAATCGATGGGGCACAAAGTCCGCCAGCATAAAGAACACGAAGGGCGGCACCATGCACACCCGGAGGATGGTCAGTTTATTGGGCAGATTCATGGAAGCTCCCCCTTTCTCAGACTCGAAGCTCGCCGGTCAGGTCGGCGTCCATGCAGTCAGTGATCTCTACCTGGACGAAACTGCCCAGCATAGGCCGTTTGCCGTCGGTGGTGAAGAACACCTTGCCGTCAATGTCGGGGGCGTCCCGGTAGCTGCGGCCGAACCAGCACTCGGCGTACCGGGTCGAAGCCCTCCACCAGCACTTCCAGCGTCTGGCCGATCAGCTCCTGGCCCTGGGCGTCCATGATGTCCATCTGATCCCCCATGAGGATCTCCGCCCGGTGCTCCTTCACATCCTCATCGATCTGGTCGGGAAGCTCCGCGGCGGGAGTGTCCTCCTCCTGAGAATAGGCAAAGCAGCCCATCCGCTCAAACCGTACGTCTTTCAGGAACTCCGCCACCTGGGTGAAGTCTTCCTCTGTCTCTCCCGGGAATCCGGCGATGATGGTGGTCCGCAGCACCACACCAGGCACCCGCTCCCGGATCTTTTTCATCAGGGCGGTCAGGCTTTCCCGGTCGCCCCGGCGGTTCATGGCCTTCAGGACGGGGCCGGAGGCGTGCTGCAAGGGCAGGTCCATGTATTTCACGATCTTCTCTTCCCGGGCCATCACGTCCAGCAGCTCGTCGGTGATGGAATCGGGATAGCAGTACAGCACCCGCAGCCAGTGGAGCTTTTCGATCTTGCACAGCCGCTCCATCAGCTTTGCCAGGGAGTATTCCCCGTACAGGTCAATGCCGTAACGGCTGGTGTCCTGAGCGATAAGGATCAGCTCCCGGGCACCGTTCTCCACCAGGGCCTTACATTCCTCTTCGATGCTCTCCATGGTCCGGCTGCGATAGCCTCCACGGATCAGAGGGATGGCGCAGTAGGTGCAACGGTTGTCGCAGCCCTCGGCGATCTTCACGTAGGCGAAATAGCTGGGGGTGGTCAGCTCCCGCTCACCGCACAGGGGCATTTTGCTCTTTTCCGGGAAGGACTCCACGAAGCTGTCCTCCTCCATCATTTTGGTGAGAAGCTCCGCGATCTCCCCGTTGGCGCCGATGCCGATAACCGCGTCCAGCTCGGGAAGCTCCTTGTGCATCTCCTGCTGGTAGCGCTCTCCCAGACAGCCGGTAACCACCAGCTTTTTGATCTTCCCCTCTTTTTTCAGCTGGGCCAGTTCCAGGATCTCCTCAATGGATTCCTTCTTGGCGCTCTCGATGAAACCGCAGGTGTTCACAATGGCGATGTCCGCCATGGCGGCGTCGTCCACCGTCTCAAAACCGGCGTTTTTCAGGGAGGCCATCAGCACTTCCCCGTCCACTTGGTTTTTGGCGCAGCCCAAGCTGACCATTCCTACTTTGTATGCCATAATCTCGCTCCTTCTGTCATCCTTGTTGTGCTGGCGTATCCAGCTTGTCCCGAAAAAAGGTTTCCATCCGGGAGAACAGAGAGTTCTCCTCCCTCTCCTGCCAGCTGGGGGTTAAATACGCTCCCTTGCCGGCCAAGTCCCGCCACTGGGAGAAGTCCATCCACTGGGCGGCGTCAGTTTCCCCTGGCTGGAATACCAGCTGGGAAAGGGAGACCGACTTTTTTACAGCGTAAATATCCAGGAATACCCTGGGAAGGCATTCTGTGCCCAGAAGCGTAAGCTCCTGGGGCTGGACCCGAATGCCGGTTTCCTCCCAAAGCTCCCGGCAGGCAGCAGTGAGGGAGTCCTCCCCTGCCCGGGCACAGCCCCCTGTGATCTCCCAGCAGCCGGGGTGCTTTTCCTTTTCCGGTGCCCGCCGGGTGAGGAGCACTTCCCCTTGGGGGTTGAACACGGCCACTTCCACCGCCACATGATAGGCCCCCTTGGGCAGAGGAGTGCCCCG
>HF972675.1:27543-27903 GCA_000432995.1 Clostridium sp. CAG:1013 | reverse complement strand
GTAGGGGGCTTTTTGGAAAAATCCTGCTTTCCCTGAAGGTATTCCTCCAGCCTGCGGTACAGCTCTTGTTTGTATTCCTCTCGCCAGGCAGGGCACAGGGTGGTGCCGGTGCCGGCGATGGTCTCCCAGATGTGGCGGTCCTCCCAGCGGGCGGCATCCGTCTCCTCCGGCTGAAAGCGAATGTCCTCCACTGCCACGTCCCGGGTCAGGGCGAAAATGTCGAAGTGGCAGTCCATGCGGCAGTCCTCCTGCAGAAGCAGGGTGAACTCCTCCGGATCCGCCAGGAGACCGGTCTCCTCCCGCAGCTCCCGGACGATAGCCTGTAAGGGCGTTTCACCGGCCAGCACCGCGCCGCCGGTG
>HF972675.1:27267-27513 GCA_000432995.1 Clostridium sp. CAG:1013 | reverse complement strand
AGCCGGGACAGGCAGCTTTTACCTGGGCCCGCCGGGTGAGGAGCACCTCGCCCTTGCTGTTCACGATGACCACGATCACCGCCAGATGGTAGGTCCCTTCCGGCACAGGAGTGCCCCGGGGATGAGTGCGGCCCAGAGGGCGGCGGTGTTCGTCGTAGAGATCCCAAAGTTCCATAATAACCGTCCTTGTTAAAGAGGTATACCGCGAAGCGGCGTAAAAGTTTCGCCTGTCTCGCCTGCCGGCTC
>HF972675.1:26941-27206 GCA_000432995.1 Clostridium sp. CAG:1013 | reverse complement strand
CCCTTTTCAAAGGCTGCAAAGTGGGAGATGGGGCCTTGCAGCCTTGTCACTGAGGCGTCGGCTGTCGGCAACTCCACAAGTTTCAATAGCTTTTCGATGCTTTCGTTGTGGGGTTATTGGTGCTGGAGGTCCGGAAAAGGCGCTGCGCTGTTTTCCTGGTTCTTCTGAGCGGCTGCGCCGCAGGGCTAAGACCGTGGGGCTCCGGTCTCGCCTGCCGGCTTGGTCGGTGCTGAACAGTCGCCACCGGCGACCCGCACCCCACACC
>HF972675.1:22860-26900 GCA_000432995.1 Clostridium sp. CAG:1013 | reverse complement strand
CAAGTTTTTTGAAAAAAACTTGACCAAAAACTTTTACTCCCCATTTCCGTAACCTTAATTAAACCATAAAACGCAGAAAACCGCAAGCGGTTTCCCGCCTGCGGCCTGATGTGCAACACCTTTTTCCTCTATAAGACGTTCCAAGGAGGAAAATGTTACAGCTTTTGCAAAAATTTATCAGTCTTCCTCATTCAGCAGGGCTGAAGCCTCCTGGACTGCCAGCCGGACGTACTCCCCCAGGGGCAGCTGACTGACGCCTACCACGGTGACGGAGCACCGGTTCACCGGGATCAGCAGTTTTTGGGCAGGGCTTTCCGACACGGCCGCCGCCATGGCGGGGGTGATCTCTCCTAAAAGAGCATTGGCGGTGAGGATCCCCATGGGCCCGGCGATGATGTCTGCTGTCCGGGCGTTGACCACCACCGGGTTCTCCCCGGTTGCGGCGGCGTCGGCCCCGGCTTTCAGCATAGCTGCTGTGGCCGCGGAATTGGCCCCCACGGCGATGATCTGGGCGGGAAGCCCGGCGGCCTTGCATTGGCCCACCAGCGCCGCCCCCATCCGGCCTCCCTGACCGTCGATGACGAGTATGCGTTTCTGCTTCATATGTATGAATGCCTCTTTTCTATATAAATGATCACTCCCGGTAGTCTGTCTCCACGGTGCGGGTGATGGTCAGCTCTTGGCCCAGGAAATCCTGAGCGGTATGGCCTTCCACCGTCAGCTCTTCCCCGCCGCAGCGGATGGACAGCTCTTCCAGATGCCCAGCATTTTCCGTATAGCTGGCAAAGGTGGCCACCATAGCTTGCAGCATGGCAACACCCTCTTCCCCGGAGAGGGACAGCGCTTCGTTGGAAAGCTCCACGGTAAGGGTGACACCCACCGCATTTGTATGGGTGCTGCCCTCAGAGGTAGACTCCGCGTCGCTGTTTTCCAGACGGGAGGAAAGTACCGTGGTGCCTGCCGGGGCGCCCCCCAAGTACACCATCTGACGGAGAATGTCCTCCATATCGCCCGGGGTGTTGTGGACCACATATTCCGCGAAGCCACCCTCTTCCGGGACAAACACGGACACGTCTCCCACCCACGGGACATCCTCCTGGGTAGAGGAGGTGGAAACGGGGATCTGAGCGGTGGGGTCACTGCCGAACCAGCCGTACTCCACCCCGAAATAGGCCATCACAGCTACGGCCACCACGCAAAGTGCCAAAACGGGCATAGCCCCATCCATGGTCCGGCGGACTCGGCGGAACCGCTGCCGGACGGCAAAACCTCCCTGGCTCTGCTGGGAGAGGAATTCCTCCCAAACATCTTCCAAAATGTCCTCCCCCGGGGCAAGCATCTCCAAATTGGCTCGGGCCTGGCCGGCGGTGATCCCCGCTTTTTTCAGGCCGTCGTCCGCCAAACGTTGGAACCGGGCGGCGGAAGTGCCCATCAGCTGGGCTCCTTCCTGGGGAGACAACCCCAGCCGCTCCCGGCAGAACAGAGCTGTCCGGGGGGAGATCCGCAGACGCATCAGTTTGCGCAGGGGATCCGTCATGGAAAAGGGCAGGGCTGCCCGGGGAGCGCGGTCACCTTCCTCCCCTTTTTTCCGTTTGATCCGCTTGGGCCGCCGGAGGGAGGCATCCACACAGTTGAGATGGGCCACCCGGAGAAATCCCTCCCTGCCGCTGACCGCCAGCTCCCAAAGTCGGGGACTGGCCGCCATGTCGCACAGGACGGTGACCATCAGGTTTTGAGCGTAAGCGGGACGGCCCGCCTGTAAGTAGCACAGGGCGAACAGGTCCGCCCCATATTGGTCATACAGCTCTTTCAGCTGAGAAAGATCCGGTGAGAAAGAAGCCACAAGGCTCACTCCTTTTTATGGGAAGAATGTTGAGCACGGCGCTGAGCCCGCTCCCGTTTGTTCCGCTGGTGGTGTTTTTTCCATTTCTTAGACAGGTTGTGCAGGTCCATGCCGATGCCGCTGGTTTCCAGCCACATGCTCACCTCGGCGCCCAAAAACATGATATACATGCAGAAGAACAGCCAGAACATAAGAATGACCAGGGTGGCTAGACTGCCATAAATGGAGAAATCGGAGAAGTTTTCCACGAAAATGGAAAAGAAGAAGGAAAACAGCACCCAGCCCGCAGCACTGAAGGCCGCTCCGGCCAGGTTGTGGAGAAACTTAGCCCGGCGGCGGGGTACGCCGCTGTACAGCAGAGTGAAGAAAAGAAACAGCATCACAAAGCCCGCCAGGGACTTGAAATTGATGAGAATTTTGGCGACGAAGGTGGAGGAGCGTTCCAGCAGGAACCGGTAGATGGTGGTGCCAAACACCAGCAGGGCTGCCGCCACAATGAGCACCGCCGCGAAAATGAGCACGTAGATCACGGCGATCACCCGCAGGTGGATGTAGCCTCGAGTCTCCTTCACTTGAAAGATCTGATCCAGCCCCTTGATAACTGCCAGCATGCCCATGGAGGAGGACCACACCGCGGCGATCACCGCCACGGGCAGGACTCCGCTGGAGTGGATGGGGTCCGGCAGGAGGGTGGCCAGGTATTCCGCCACGCTGTCCGGGAAGATGCCCAGCGCCGCCTCAATGAGAGAGACGCCGTCGGAGAAGTGGATCTGCTGCATCAGGGTCAGCAGCAGGGCCACGAAGGGCAGGAAGGAGATCAGCAGGAAAAAGGCCCCGTGAGCAGCGGTGGAATCCAATCTGTCCTCGTCCACCCGTTTTATGAACCAGCCCAAATGCTTTTTCAACAGCTTCACAGAGTTCCCTCCTCTGAAAGACCCGCGATCTATGGAAAGGGCCATTGGCGCCGTGCCGGAAACGTGCATTATTCAATATTATACCACAGTCAGGGTCTATTTACTAGGGAAAGGGTTCAGGAAAGTTGCAATGCGCAAAAAGGAAAATGAGAAGTTGCAAAATCAGGAGTAAAAGACGCGTGTCCGCCTACCATGGATTTGTGGAAAACGCTTGAAGAAATGGGGGAGAATACCGGTTAGGACCGCAAAAAATGGTTACAAAACTGATATTTTTTCCCTTGCTCATGGCCAAGTTTTGGGAATTTATCGTCATAAAGCACAAAAAGGCGCTGATAGGAAATTTGAATTTTTCGTAAATGACAGTTGCAAAATTTAAGGAATTGGCTTATAATTACCACAATGTGAGTCGAGGGTGACCCCATCGGCTCACAAAATTTTATACTCTGAAAATCAGGGGGAATTTGGAATGAAGCTCAGAAAGATCCTGGCTGTCGTTCTGGCTCTGGCCCTGGTGTGCGCCACCTTCGGCGCCTGCGGCAACGATGCCGGCACCAGCACCACCAGCGGAACTACCAGCACCACTAGCGAAACCGGCGAAGAATCTACCGGCGAAGCTGAGACCGGCAGCACCGGTAATACCTCTTTGACTCTCCGTAACGCTATGGAGCCCACCAGCTTGAATACGCTGCTGGCTACTTACGCTTATGACTTCCAGGTCATCAACGCTCTGTACGAGTGCCTGTATGAGCTGGACGAGAACGACGTGCCCCAGCTGGCCGCCGCCGAGAGCGTGGACATCTCCGAGGACAAACTGGTGTACACCTTCCATCTCCGTGAGGATGGCACCTGGTCCAACGGTGACAAGGTCACTGCCAACGACTTCGCTTTTGCTTGGCAGCAGGCTCTGAATCCCGATGTGGCTTCCAGCTACGCTTACATGCTGTTCTTCATCCACAACGCTGAGGCCTATCTGGAAGGCACCTGCGAGTGGGAAGACGTTGGCGTGAAGGTGATCGACGACATGACTCTGGAAGTCACCCTGGACGATCCCCTGCCCTATGCTTCCAACCTGTTTGCTTTCAAGACTCTGGCTCCCATCAACCAGAAGTTCTATGAGGAAGTGGGCGCTGACAAGTACAACACCGATCCTGAGTACTTCTGCGTCAACGGTATGTACACTCTCACCGAGTGGAGCCACAACAGCCAGATGGTAGTTCAGAAGCGCGCTGACTATCACAACGCTGCTGATGTCACCGTGGACACCATTACCTATAAGATCATCA
>HF972675.1:17297-22817 GCA_000432995.1 Clostridium sp. CAG:1013 | reverse complement strand
CTCCTATCTGTCCGGCGAGCTGGATTACACCGCTCTGTCCTCTGGCGAGACCTGCCAGCAGGCTGAGAACGCCGGCTTCGAGGTGTTCGCTAACCAGGCCAGCTCCGCTTACTATGTGCTGTGCAACACCGAGAACGAGTTCCTGTCCAACACCAACCTGCGCAAGGCTCTGTCTCTGGCTTATGACAAGCAGGCTCTGATCGACTCCATCTTCAAGAACGACAACCAGCCTGCCACCAGCTTTGTGCCCCCCTCCATCATGGGCGCCAACGAGAGCTCCTTCCAGGAAGCTCTGCTGGCTGAAGTGGGCGAGCTGTATCCCGCTAACGGCGATGTAGAGAAGGCTAAGGAATATCTGGATGCCGCTCTCAGCGAGCTGGGATGCACCGCTGCTGACATCACCCTGTCCATCGACTGCAGCGACTCCGGTCTGGCTCAGAGCTACGCCGCCTTCCTGCAGGAGCAGTGGAGAGTGAACCTGGGTCTGGAGAACGTCACAATCAATCCCATGCAGACCAAGCAGGTTTCCGCTAACCGTAAGTCCGGCGACTACTGCATGTCTCTGGCTGGCTGGTCTCCCGACTACAACGACCCCATGACCTTCATTGACATGTGGGTAACCGGTGGCGGCAACAACGATACCCGTTGGAGCAACGAGGAATATGACTCCTATGTGGAGCAGGCTACCAAGGAGACCGACGAAGTTGCTCGTCAGGAACTGCTGTTCAAGGCTGAGCAGGTTCTGGCTGAGGAGACTCCCATCCTGATGACCTACTGGCAGGTTGAGAACTACTCCTATGATACCAATAAGATCTTGGGTGGCGCCCGCATCACCGCCAACCAGACCAAGTTCTTCTGGGCCGAGGTTGCTGAAGAGTAATCGCAGCAGCATAACGGGAAACGCCGTTTCATTATAAAAGGCTTTTCACCGCAAATAAGGCAGGCGAGGGTGCTCAGGTATCCTCGCTTGCCGGTATTTTACAGGTTCTTTCCCCGGGTGTGTCCCAGGGAACGTTCCCTGGGAACAAGGGGATCGGGAAATGAGCTCCTTTCCCAGCGTGCTTGGGGCCCAGAACTGGGCCCCTCAAGCATGCCTTTTGCTGAGAGAGAAAATAAATTGGAAATTTTACTAGACGGAAAGGAGGAATTTGCGGCATGGCAAAGTATTTTATTAAACGTGTGGCCTATGGCCTTGTAACCCTGTTTGTGCTGGTCACGCTCACCTTTTTCATGCAGCAGCTTCTGCCGGGCGACCCGTTCTTGGGTGACAAAAACCTGCCCGAAGCCACCATGGAGGCGCTTTACGCCAAGTATGGCCTGGACAAGCCCCTCTGGATGCAGTATTTCATCTATCTGGGCAACTGCCTCCACGGCGATCTGGGCGTGTCCCTTCAGAATAACCGTGAGATCACCACGATCATCGCCGAGTCTTTCGTGGTCTCCTTTGACGTGGGTATCCGCGCCATTATCTTCGCCTTTGTGCTGGGCGTGATCCTGGGCACTGTGGCCGCTATCAAGCGCGGCCGGGCCGTGGACACTGTCTGCATGTTCATCGCTTTGATCGGCGTTTCCGTACCCAGCTTTATTGTGGCGTCCATCCTGCAGTACTTCCTGGCCATGAAGTTGACCATGGCTACGGGTACTACCTTCTTCGCCACCACCGGCTGGAACGATTGGAATTCCAAAATCCTGCCTGTGTTCGCTTTGGGCTTCGGCTCCCTGGCGCAGATCTCCCGTCTGACCCGTACCTCCATGCTGGATGTGCTAGGCCAGGACTACATCAAGACTGCCAAGGCCAAGGGCCTGTCTCAGTCCGCCATCATCTGGAAGCACGCATTGCGCAACGCCATTATGCCTGTGGTCACCGTTCTGGGACCCATCGCAGCAGGCGTGCTCACCGGCGGCTTCGTGGTGGAAAACATCTTCTCCATCCCCGGCATGGGACGCTATTTCGTGCAGAGCATCCAGAACCGGGACTACACCCTGATCGCGGGCACCACCATTTTCTACGGCGCGTTCCTGATCGTGGCCAACCTGGTGGTGGACCTGGTGTACGGCATTATCGACCCGAGAGTCAAGCTGGAGGAGGGATAAGCGCATGGAAAAAATCGACAAGAGCAGGTTTGCCTGGGTGGGAGCTGACCCGGAAAAACGGGAAAGCATGGCCCGCCCCAGCGTGACCTATTGGAAAGACGCCATGAACCGTCTGAAGAAGAACAAGGTGGCCATGGTATGTCTGGGCATCATTATTCTCATCATTCTCTCCTGTATCGTTGTCCCCTGGCTGGTGCCCTTTGAGAGCCGGGAACAGCACTTGAGCGAGAGCAGCCGCGGATTCTTCACCGCCTGCACCGACTCCCGCTATGAGGGTCAGAACCTGGTGCACATTTTCGGTACCGATAAACTGGGCCGTGACCTTCTGGTCCGTACCTTTGAAGGCGGCCGTGTGTCCCTGATGATCGCCTTTGCCGCTGTGTTGGTCAACCTGATCATCGGCATGATCTACGGCGGTATCTCCGGCTACTTCGGTGGCACGGTGGATAACGTGATGATGCGTATCGTGGAAGTGGTCAACGGCATCCCCTACTTGATCGTGGTGGTGCTATTGATGATGGTGCTAGAGCCTGGCATCTTCACCATGGTGGTGGCTTATGCCACTGTGGGCTGGACCGGTATGGCCCGGTTGGTGCGTGGCCAGTGCCTCTCCCTGAAGAATCAGGAATTCGTGGTGGCGGCGGAAGCCATGGGCGCCAAAGCCTCCCGGATCATCGGGAAGCACCTGCTGCCCAACACCCTGTCCGTCATCATCATCAACGTGACTCTGGCAGTTCCCAGCGCCATCTTCACCGAGGCGTTTCTGTCCTATATCGGCATGGGCGTGCCTGTGCCCCAGCCCTCTTGGGGCATGCTGGCCCAGGAAGGCGCCAGCGTGTTCCAGCTGTATCCCCATCAGCTCTGGATCCCTGCTATCGCCATCAGCTTGACCATGCTTTCTTTCAACCTGTTGGGCGACGGCCTGCGGGATGCCTTTGACCCGCGCTTGAGGAGGTGACCACCATGGCAAAGGATTTGAAAAAAGTAGTTTTGGACGTAAATAACCTGCATGTGTCCTTCGACACTTATGCCGGCGAAGTGAAAGCCGTGCGTGGCGTCACCTTTACCCTCCATGAGGGCGAAGTGCTGGCCATCGTGGGCGAATCCGGTTGCGGCAAGAGCGTGACCGCCCAGACCGTGATGAAGCTGAACCCCATGCCCCCTGCCCGCATCCCCCAGGGCGAGGTGCATTTGGGCGATCATGACATCGTCAAGGCCAGCGAAAAGGAAATGCAGTCCCTGCGAGGCAAGGAAGTCTCCATGATCTTCCAGGATCCCATGACCTGCCTGAACCCCACCAAACCTGTGGGCAAACAGATCGTGGAAGCGATCCGGCATCACCGGAAGCTGTCCGCTGCTGAGGCCAAGGAAGAAGCCATCAAGTATCTGAAGATGGTGAACATCCCCAACGCCGAGGAGCGCGCCAAGCAGTATCCCCATGAATTCTCCGGCGGCATGCGCCAGCGCGCTATGATCGCCATGGCTCTGTCCTGCAATCCCAAGGTACTCATCGCCGATGAGCCCACCACGGCTCTGGACGTGACCATCCAGGCCCAGATCATGGATCTGCTGGCAGAGATTAAAGAAGAGACCGATACCGCCATCATCCTTATCACCCACGACTTGGGCGTGGTGGCCGGCATGGCCGACCGAGTGGCGGTCATGTACGCCGGTAAGATCGTGGAGACCGGCCCGGTGGAGGACATCTTCTACCGCAACGCCCACCCCTATACCCAGGCGCTGCTTAAGAGCCTGCCCACCGTGGATGCCACCAAGGATCAGCGGCTGGTGTCCATCCCGGGCACTCCGCCCGACCTGCTGGCACCGCCTCATGGCTGCGGTTTCGCTGCCCGGTGCAAGCACTGCATGAAGATCTGCCAGGAGGAACAGCCCCCCGAATTCACCGTGGGCGAGGGCCATGTGGCGTCCTGCTGGCTGCTCCATCCCGACTGTCCCAGCGCGGAAGAAAGGGGAGAGAAAGATGTCGACTAAATCCAACGAGGTGCTCCTCTCCCTGGAGGACATCTGCAAATACTTCAAAGTGTCCGGCGGTACCCTGAAGGCTGTGGACCATGTGTCCTTTGACATCCACAAGGGCGAGACCATGGGCCTGGTGGGTGAGTCCGGCTGCGGCAAGTCCACCCTGGGCCGTGTGGCCATGGGTATTTACCCTCCCACTTCCGGTAAGCTCACCTTCAAGGGCAAAGCGGTGAACCTGAAGCACTCCAAGGATCGGTTCAACTACTCCAAGGTGGCTCAGATCATCTTCCAGGACCCCTACGCTTCTCTGGACCCCCGTATGACCGTTTCCTCCATCATTGAGGAGGGCATGGCCATCCACAACATGTACGACGAGAAGCGCCGCAAGGAGCGGGTCTACGAACTGCTGGAAATGGTGGGTCTGAACCGTGAGCACGCCAACCGTTTCCCCCACGAGTTCTCTGGCGGCCAGCGCCAGCGTATCGGCATTGCCCGCGCTCTGGCCATCGAGCCTGATTTCATCGTCTGCGACGAGCCCATTTCCGCTCTGGACGTGTCCATCCAGTCTCAGGTTATCAACCTGCTGTCCGACCTCCAGGACCGTTTGGGCCTGACCTATCTGTTCATTGCCCATGACCTGAACATCGTCAAGTACATCTCCGACCGTATCGCCGTGATGTACCTGGGCAACGTGGTGGAATTGGCCAGCTCCGACGAGCTGTACAAGAACACCCTGCACCCCTATTCCAAGGCGCTGCTCTCCGCGGTGCCCATCCCGGACCCCAGCCAGGAGGCCCAGAAGAAGCGGATCATCATTTCCGGCGACGTGCCCAGCCCCATCAACACCCCCAAGGGCTGCAATTTCGCCGGCCGCTGCCCTCAGGTCTGCGACCAGTGCAAGGAGTCCAAACCCAAGCTGCAGGAGATCACTCCCGGCCATTTCGTGGCCTGTCATCTGGTGCAGCCTCAAAAGTAATACAAGCTCTCAAAGCAGATAGGCACCCACTTGTTGGGTGTCTATTTTTTTAGGGGAAAATGTGAAAAATCTCCCCTTTCCACTCAGGCGGGAACGGGGTAAAATAAGGGGGAAAGATCCCGGCAGCGCGCCGGAAAAACGGGAGGAACTCACATGGAAGCATTGACCCCAAAATTCCCCCATCTGCTTCACGGGGGAGACTATAACCCTGACCAGTGGCTGGACCGGCCTGACATTCTGGAGGAGGACATCCGCCTGATGAAAAAGGCCCATATCAACTGCGTTTCCGTGGGCATTTTCGCCTGGGCCAAACTGGAACCAGAAGAGGGCGTGTACGATTTTGACTGGCTGGAAAAGATTCTGGACCGGCTGTACGAAAACGGAGTTTACACCATCCTGGCCACCCCCTCCGGAGCCAAGCCTGTGTGGATGAGCGAGAAGTACCCGGAGATCCGCCGGGTGCGGGCAGA
>HF972675.1:16378-17259 GCA_000432995.1 Clostridium sp. CAG:1013 | reverse complement strand
CGGCCGCCACAATCACTGCTACACCTCCCCCCTGTACCGGGAGAAGGTGCGGGCCATGGATACCGCCCTGGCAGAGCGTTTCAGCCGCCATCCCGGGGTGATCCTGTGGCACCTGTCCAACGAGTACGGCGGGGAGTGCTATTGCCCCCAGTGCCAGGCGGCCTTCCGGGAGTGGCTGAAGAAAAAGTACGGCACCCTGGACAACCTGAACCACCAGTGGTGGACCGCCTTCTGGAGCCACACCATCACCGACTGGGAGCAGATCCACGCCCCCGGCCCTCTGGGAGAGACCAGCGTCCACGGCCTGACCTTGGACTGGAAGCGGTTCGTCACCGACCAGGTGGTGGACTTTATGAAGGTAGAGCGTGACGCGGTGAAGGCGGTGAATCCGGAGATCCCGGTGACCACCAACTTCATGTACGACTTCTACCAGTACAACTATTTTAAATTCAAGGACCAGCTGGACGTGGTGTCCTGGGACGCCTATCCTCAGTGGCACAATGAGGGCAACGCCCCTATGGCGGCGGATTTCGCCCTGTGGCACGACGTGATGCGCTCCATTAAGAGGCAGCCCTTCCTGCTGATGGAATCCACTCCCAGCTACACCAACTGGACCCCCGTCTCCAAAATGAAAAAGCCGGGAATGCACATGGCCTCTTCCCTGTCGGCGGTGGCTCATGGGTCCAACTCGGTGCAGTATTTCCAGTTCCGGAAGAGCCGGGGTTCCTCTGAGAAATTCCACGGTGCTGTGGTGGATCACTACGGCAAAAGCGATACCCGAGTGTTCCGGGACGTGGAGGCCGTAGGCCGCCGGCTGGAGGAGATCGACCGGGTGAGCAGTACCAATGTCCCCGCCAGGGTGGCCCTGGTGTTCGATATGG
>HF972675.1:10994-16310 GCA_000432995.1 Clostridium sp. CAG:1013 | reverse complement strand
TATCCACTACGCGGAGCAGGTGCGGGCTCATTACCGTGCCCTGTGGCGGTTGGGCGTGCCGGTGGACGTGGTGGATGAAGAGTGCGATATCAGCGGCTACGACCTGGTGATCGCCCCTATGCTGTACATGCTTCGGGCGGGCTTTGAGGAAAAACTGAAAGCCTTTGTGGATCAGGGCGGCACCTTGGTGGGCACCTACCACACCGGCCTTGTCAACGAGAACGATCTGTGCCATCTGGGCGGCTGGCCCGGCGGCGGGCTGATGGAGCTGTTCGGCCTGTGGCATGAGGACACTGACGCCCTGTGGGACGGGGAAAAGAACACCCTGTGTCTCACCGATGGCAGGTCCTATGAGCTTAGAGAGCTGTGTGCCCTGATCCATCCCCAGGGGGCCAAAGTTCTGGGGACTTACGGGGAGGATTTCTACCAGGGCGAGGCGGCCTTCACCGTGAATAGTTTCGGCAAGGGCCAGGCCTATTATCTGGCGGCTCCGGCGGAAGAAGGATTCTATCTGGACTTCTACACAGAGCTTTCTCAGCAGCTGGCCCTTCCCCGGGCTCTGGATCAGCTTTGCCCGGAAGGGGTGGAAGCCTGCCTGCGGGAGAGCGAAGAAGAGCAGTTCCTGTTCTTGCAGAATTTTTCTGGGAAGGAGCAGTGTGTGGAACTGCCCGCAGGGTATGTGGGTCTTCATGGGGAGCCGGTGGAAAAAGCTGCCTTGGCACCCTATGACAGCCAGGTATTTTGCAGGAAAAAATCTTGATCCTTTGGATAATTCCAGAGGGGAAGCACAAAACTAGGGGAAAAAAACAGGCAAAAATTGTTCGGTACGGCAAAAATACAAAAAGGGTTGACTTTTTGTAGAAAACGGTCGGAATCTATGTTAAGATTTTATTAAGAGACTGGGCGCGGTGTTTTCACCGACGCCCTAGTACCCTGTTGTGTTTGAAAAAGATGGGATAAGAAAGGAAAGGCCTGCATTATGGAACAATCGGCTCAGTCTTTTTTCAGCCCTGAAAACCGTGTGGCCCCTCTGGGGATCGTCGCTCTGGAAGGCGCTCAGGAGCTGGCGGACAAGATCGAAGCCCATCTGGTGCGGTGGGCGAATCTGGCGGGTATGGACGTGAAGAGCTTCCGCATTGGATGCAGCTGCCCCCGTTTCTCCTCGGGAGACGGCAAGGGCATCCTGAGCAGCTCCGTCCGTGGGTATGACTTGTACTTTGTAGTGGACGTAGGCAATTACAGCTGCACCTACAAGTACTTCGGAAAAGAGAACCACATGTCTCCTGACGACCACTTCCAGGACCTGAAGCGGCTGATCCAGGCCGCCATGGGTAAGGCTCACCGGATCACGGTGGTGATGCCCCTGCTGTACGGCGGGCGCCAGCATCGGAGAAGCTATCGTGAGTCTTTGGACTGCGCTTTCGCCCTGCAAGAGCTTCGGCAGATGGGCGTGGACAACGTGGTCACCTTCGACGCTCACGATCCCCGTGTGCAGAACGCTGTGCCCCTGATGAGCTTTGACAACCTGATGCCTTCCTATCAGGTGCTCAAGGCTATGTTCCGCAATTTCCCCGATCTGTCCACTGAGCGGGAAGATTTCATGGTGGTCAGCCCCGACGAAGGCGCCCTGACCCGGAACATGTACTACGCCTCTGTGCTGGGATGCGAACTGGGCATGTTCTACAAGCGTCGTGACTATTCTCAGATGGTGGACGGCCGCAATCCCATTGTGGCTCACGAGTATCTGGGTTCCGACGTGGAGGGCAAAGACGTGTTCGTCTCTGACGACATCATCTCCTCCGGCGATTCCATGCTGGACATCGCCTACAATCTGAAGGCCCGGAAAGCCAAGCGGATCTTTACCTACGCCACCTACGCCATTTTCACCAATGGTCTGGAAGCCTTTGATAAGGCCTACCAGGATGGGCTCATTGACGGTGTGTTTGGTTCCAACCTGACCTACCGCACCGAGGAGCTGAAGAACCGGCCTTGGTTCTATGAGGTGGACGTGTCCAAGTATATCGCTTATTTCATCTCCGCTATGAACCATGACATGTCTGTCAGCGCTATGATCGATCCCCACGAGAAGATTAACGCCCTTTTGGAGCGCCGCCGCCGTGAGCGCAGCCTCCACCAAGGCGCCCAGCTGACTTTCTAAGGGGCCAGCGTGACACTGGACCCAATTCGCGCCCCGGGCCGCTCGCTGCGCTCGGGCTGTGGAAGGCATAAACGCGCGTCCGCGCCGGACGAAATTCAGCAGAAAACCAAGAGCATCAGCTTGACTGTGTTGCTAAACACGGCCTTGTGGTATCCACAGGGCCGTGTTTTTTGTGGGGGTTGCCCCCCAATCGTGTCGCGCCTTGGGCGGCGGGGCTACGCCCGCGCCGACGGACAGTTTTGCAGAGAGTCCCCGCCGCGGACGCGAGGTGGCGTCTCCCACAGGCGCGGCGCCAAGCCGCCGCCCCAAAAGCGCGACTTGTCCCGCGGGGTCACCCGCCGCGAACGCGAGGCGGCGTCTCCCACAGGCGCGGCGTAAAGCCGCTGCCCCAAAAGCGCGACTTGTCTCGCGGGGTCACCCGCCTCAGCCTGGGGGGGTTTACAAATGGGGAGGAAGAGCATATAATAGGGGTACACGCGTAGATGGAAAGAAGTACCCGTCCCAACCGGCGTCAGAGAGAAGGGGCCACCGGCTGAAAACCCCTTTCACCGGCAGATGGAGAAATGCGTTCCGGAGCAGACAGGGGGAAATCCCTGTCCGGCGGGAGCCGTTATCAGCCAAACGAGCCTAAAAGCGAAGTGGGACCGCGGGAGATTTATCGCCTTCGCAAACGCATATGCGTTTGCGGGGGCGTTTTTATTTTCCGGTCCCGTTTGAGAGAAAGGGGATGCTGCCATGTTTCGCACTCTGAAAGAGGACCTGGACGCGGTAATGGACCGAGACCCGGCCGCCCGTTCCCGGTGGGAGGTATTTTTCCTCTATTCCGGATTCAAGGCCGTGCGCTCTCACAGAAAGGCAAACTGGTGTTACCGCCATAACCTGAAATTCCTAGCCCGGTGGATCTCTCAGAGATCCCGGAGAAAGACCGGCATCGAGATCCACCCGGCGGCCCAGATCGGCAAAGGACTGTTCATCGACCACGGCATGGGAGTGGTCATCGGTGAGACCACCCAGATCGGCGATAACTGCACCCTGTATCAAGGGGTTACCCTGGGGGGCACCGGCAAGGATCACGGCAAGCGTCACCCCACTTTGGGGAACAATGTTCTGGTAGGCGCGGGCGCCAAGGTGCTGGGGCCCTTCACTGTGGGGGATAACGCACGAGTGGCCGCAGGCGCCGTGGTGCTGGACGCCGTCCCCGAGGACGCCACCGCCGTGGGCGTGCCTGCCCGGGTGGTGAAGATCGGCAACCAGAGGGTGGCTCATCCCAGTCAGCAGCTGGATCAGATCCACGTGGCTGATCCGGTGTCCATGGAGCTGTGCAGGCTCCGTGGAGAGCTGGAACGGCTCCAGCGGCGGGTCAAGACCCTAGAGAGCCCCCAGGAAGAACAAACAGCGGAATAAATCCGGCAGCGCGCCGGTGGAAAAGATCGAGACCGGGGATGCCCGGAAGAAAGGATGGAATGTATCATGGAACTTTATAATACCCTCACCCAGAAGAAGGAGCCCTTTGTGCCCCATACCCCCGGCCAGGTGAAGATGTACACCTGCGGCCCCACGGTGTACCACTACGCCCATATCGGCAACCTGCGCACCTACATCATGGAGGACGTGCTGGAAAAGTTCCTCCGGTATGAGGGAAACCAGGTGGACCGAGTGATGAACATCACCGACGTGGGACACCTGTCCAGCGACGCAGATACCGGCGAGGATAAAATGCTGGCCGGTGCCCGCCGGGAGCACAAGACCGTGCTCCAGATCGCCCAGTTCTACACCGAAGCCTTTTTCAAGGACTGTGAGAAACTCCACATCCGCAAGCCCGACACCGTGGTGCCCGCCACCAGCCGGGTGGAGGATTTCATCCACATGGTGGAGGTGCTGCTGGAGAAGGGCTATGCCTACGAGGCCGGCGGCAACGTGTATTTCGATACCTCTAAGCTGGATAACTACTACGTGTTCGGCAATCAGACCGGGGAGGACCTGGCAGTGGGCGTCCGGGACAGCGTGGAGGAGGACGGCAACAAGCGGAATAAGACCGACTTTGTGCTTTGGTTCACCAAGTCCAAGTTCGACGACCAGGAGCTGAAATGGGAGTCCCCCTGGGGCCTGGGCTATCCCGGCTGGCACATTGAGTGCTCCGCCATCTCCGTGAAGGAGCTGGGAGAATACCTGGATATCCACTGCGGCGGCATCGACAACGCCTTCCCCCACCACACCAACGAGATCGCCCAGTCGGAAGCATACCTGGGCCATCCCTGGTGCAAAAACTGGTTCCATGTGCTCCACCTGAACGACGCCCGGGGCAAGATGAGCAAGTCCAAGGGAGGCTTCCTCACCGTGTCCCTGCTGGAAGAAAAGGGATACGATCCCCTGGTGTACCGGCTGTTCTGCTTGCAGTCCCACTACCGCAAGCCCCTGACCTTCTCCTTCGAGACTCTGGATAACGCTGCTCAGGCCTACCAGAAGCTGACGGCCCGGATCGGGTCCCTGTCCAAAGAGGGCCAGCCCGACTTGGAAGCCGCCAAGCCCTACCAGGAGAAATTCAAGGAGGCCCTGGGCAACGACCTGAACACCTCCCTGGGCCTGACCGTGCTGTACGACGTGTTGAAAGCCGACCTGACCGACGCCACCAAGCGGTACCTTATCGGGGACTTTGACCAGGTGCTGTCCCTGGGCCTGCTGGAAGCAGCGGAGAAAGCTCAGAAGCCCGCTGGGAAGGAACTTTCCGCCCAGGAGACTGCTGAGATCGAAGCGCTGATCGCAAAGCGTGCCGAGGCCCGGAAGAACAAGGATTGGGCCACCGCCGACGCCATCCGTGACGAATTGGCTGCCCGCCACGTGGTGATGAAGGATACCGCCAACGGGGTGGAATGGCACGTGAGTCCGTGACCGGACTGGACACTTCGCGCCTTGGGGCGGCGGCTTAAGGCCGCGCCTGATGAGCCCGCCCCCTCGCGTCCGCGCCGTAAGAAGGTGTCTGTGCCCGGACCAAAGAAGGAAAAACCGCGAAGCGGCGTAAAAGTTTCGCCAGCCTTTTCAAAGGCTGCGGGTTGCAGGGCAGAGCCCTGCGACCTTGACCCGGCGCAGCCCTCAAAAAACGCAGCGAGCCGGGCGCACGCGCCTCGGGCGATAGCCCGGCGAGCGGCTGGAAAGCGCTA
>HF972675.1:8908-10988 GCA_000432995.1 Clostridium sp. CAG:1013 | reverse complement strand
GAGCGGCTGGAAAGCGCTAAGCCGGCGCTTTCCCTTGACGGGAACGCTGTTGTGGTGTATAACTTTAATAGAGCAAAGACCTGGGGAACAGCCCCGGGTCTTGTGGTATTTGGAAAACAAAGGAGGATCACACCATGGAAATCTGTGGGAAGCGGGAAATGGAGCTGCTGGAGAAGATCGGTTTTACCCGGATCGCCGGTTCGGCTGAGGAGGAGAAAGCGGCCCAGATCCTGAAGGCGGAGTGCGACGCCATGGGCGTTCCCGCCATTATCGAGCCCTTTGAGATCGAGCAGGGCATTGTGGAGGAAGCCAAGCTGGAGATCTTGGAACCCTTTTATCAGGAATATCCCGTAACAGGCTATCAGTGCGCGGAAAACACGCCCGAGGGCGGCCTGGAAGCGGAGTTTGTCTATGTGGAAAACGGCACGGATGTGGATCTTGCCGACGCGCGGGGAAAGATCGTGCTGGTCAATGGCTTTATGCGGGTACCTCTGTTCAAGCGGCTGATGAAGGCCGGTGTGGCGGGCATCGTCACCATGGAGGGCCAGCTGCGAGATAAGCGGGAGGAGACTGACCTGTCTACCCGGAAGCTCCGCCGCACTCTGCGGGCCTTCGGCAACGTGCCCATGGTCCATACTCGAGTGCTGGACGCCATTGATATGGTTCGCAAGGGTGCCTGCAAGGCTCGGATCGTCCTGAAGGGCCACACTGAGGAGTGGACTTCCCACAACGTGGTGGCCACCGTTCTGGGCACCGAGAAGCCCCAGGAGATCGTGTCCTTCGGCGCCCACTACGATTCCGTGGACTTCTCCAAGGGCGTGTACGATAACGGCGCGGGTTCTGTCATCAATATGGAAGTGCTGCGGTACTTCCAGGAGAATCCTCCCAAGCGTACCTTGAAGTTCATGTGGTACGGCTCTGAGGAGATCGGTCTGGAAGGCAGCTGGGCCTATGTGAAGGGCCACAAGGAAGAGCTGAAGGATCACCTGCTGATGATCAACGTGGACGTGGGCGGCCCTGTGCTGGGTGTGGATCGGATCACCGCCACTTCCGAGGAGAAGCTGGCCTCCTTTATGGAGTACTTCACCAAGATCCACGGTTTCTCCGCGGAGGTGAAGCAGGGCATTTACTCCAGTGACTCCATCCCCTTCGCCGACAGCGGCGTGCCCGGGATCAACTTCATTCGGGGTGGCGCGGAAGGCGCGGCCTACATCCACAACCGGTTCGACACTCTGGAGTTCCTTTCCGCCGAAGCGCTGGAAAAGACCACCCACATTGTGCTGGAATTCGGCAAGACCATGGCCAACGCCAAAGTGCTGCCCGTGGAGCGGAAGATTCCCCAGAACATTGTGGAGGATGTGGAGAAGTACCTGTACAAGAAGGAGCTCTCAGAAGCCGCTGAAGAAAAATAAGTTCTCACAGAAAAAACCGCCGGACACAACCTCCGGCGGTTTTTTGCGTTTAGTCCCCGGCTGCCCAGGGGTTGTCTGTTTTCACCAGGCCCTCAGGTTCCAGGCGGTACAGGGTGGAGCACACCTCTCCCAGATATTTTCGATCGTGGGACACGCTGATGATGCACCCGGGAAAGTCCCGGAGGATACCTCGGATCACCGGTCCGGACAGGGGGCTGAAATTTCGGGTGGGTTCGTCCAGGATCAGCACGTTGGCCCCATCCAGGATCATTTTCAGGAAGAACAGCTTGGCTTTCTGGCCCCCGGAAAGCTCCCGGATGGTGTGTTCCTGCTCCTGGGGAGTGTACTTCATGCTGCCCAGGTGTGTTTTGACCCGGGTGAGTTCCTCCTTTTCCCAGCTCTTTGCTAGGAATTCCACCGGGGTCTGGGTCTGATCCACGGTCTCACCATAGTCCTGAGGCATGTAGGCCGCCCGCAGGTCTTGGCGGGGGAGCAGCTCCTTGGCAAGGGCCCGGAGAAAGGTGGTCTTGCCTGCCCCGTTTCGCCCGATGATCCCCACGTGCTCCGGTCCTCGGACGTACAGCCGCAGGTCCTGGGCCAACAGGCCCTCGTCTGTTTCCAGCCGGGGCAGGGTGAAGTCCGCCACCGTCTTGCCGGCAGGCAGGCCT
>HF972675.1:4132-8889 GCA_000432995.1 Clostridium sp. CAG:1013 | reverse complement strand
AGGCCTGTGTCCTCCCCGAATCCCACCAGGATGGCCTCCTCGCTGTCGGGGAATTCTGTCATGTCCTCCCGCTCCCGGTCGAAGCGGCGTTCCATGGACTTCACCGCTTTCATTTTCTTTTTCAAAAGCTGCCCCACGTGGTCCCGCTCCGCATGGGAGATGGTGTCCAGCCGGTGCTCCACTTTCTGCTGGATCTTCCGCAGCCGATCCTGCTTCTTTCGGTCCTCCTCCCGCTCTTTTCGGGCCAGCTGCTCCTGGTGGGCGAATTTGTTGAGCCGCTCCTCCACGTACTGGCGGTAGCCCATGCGAGCCACGGTCCATCGGGGCAGAGTCTTGCGCCGCAGCTGCTCCATGTGGAGGATCACATTGGCGGTATTCTCCAGCAGGGTCTCGTCGTGAGAGATGTACAGCACCGGCACGGGGCAGTCCCGGATGAACTCCTCCAGCCAGGTGAGGGTCTCAATGTCCAGGTCGTTGGAAGGCTCATCCAGCAGGTAGCAGTCGGGACGGCGCAGAGTCAAAAGGGCCATGCGCAGCTTCACCTTCTCCCCGCCGGAAAAGGTGGCCATCTTCCTTTCGGAATAGAACCATTCCAGGGGGAACCGAAGCCCCTTGGCGGCGGAGGCCAGTTCTCCCGGGGAGGCGTCCAGAAAGGCGGGTTCCTCACAGCAGAACTCATAGGCGGAAAGCTCCCCCTGGTCCGGGGGCAGCTCCTGGGACAGGTAGCCCAAGATCATCCCGTCTGTTTGGATGGTGCCGGTATATTCCACGTACTCTTCCACCATAGCCGGGTCGTACAGCAGCTTTAGGAGGGTGGATTTCCCGTTGCCCTCCTCGCCGATGATGGCGGCCTTGTCTCCCGGATTCAGAGCGAAGGTGAAGTCTTTCAGAAGCTGACGCAGGTCTTTTTTCATGGTTACGTTCAGGTCTCGTACTTGCAGCATAGTGCCTCCTTAGGATACAAAAAAGGGCCTGTTCCGCCGCCGGAACAGACCCACGCATCCCAAGAAAAGGCAAGAGGGCGCACCCCCAGCCATAGAAAAAAGGATGTCCTAAGCCACGAAAACCGGCAGCACGAAACCGCCCCCGGGCCATGCCCGAAAGCCAAAGTTGGTCTCGTCCGATCTCAAGGCTTATACTAACATCCTTCCACTCCATTCATTTTGATATCAGCCACAGAATAGCACGGGGGAGAGGGTTTGTCAACTGTTTTCGGGAAAGACGTTGACAAACCCGGCGGCCTCCCCTATGATACTTCCAAAAGGAGGGATCCATATGGAAACTGCACCCACGCTCACCCTGATGGTAGGCCTGCCCGGCTCGGGAAAGACTACCCTGGCCAAACGCTTGGAAGAGGAGACCGGCGCTGTTCGGTTCACCCCGGATGAGTGGCATCTATTCCTGTTCGGAGACGATTTCCACCACCCGGAGGAGCATGCCCTTCACGATGAGCGTCACAGCAGGGTGGAGGCCCTTCAGTGGGACTTGGGGAAAAAGCTGCTGCAAAAAGGGGTCAGCGTCATTTTGGATTACGGCTTCTGGGCCAAGGAGGAGCGGGAGGAGAAATACCGGGAAGCCCTGGCCCTGGGCGCCCGGTTCCAGATCCGTTACACTCACGCTCCTTTGGAGGAGCTCTGCCGTCGGCTGGAGGCCCGGGGCAGGGAAGGCCGGCAGGATGTGTTTTCCACCATTACCCGGGAAGATGTGGAATCCTGGGCGGCTCTGTTCCAGCCTCCGGATCAGGAGGAGCTTTCGGGGAGCTACGGAAAATAAAAACATTTGTTCGGAAAATTTGGGAAATCCATTGCTTTTCCCAGCGGTTTCTTTTATAATAGAGGACAGAAAATCACCACTTCACAGGAGGTTATCGATATGGCGGAGAGCAAGAAAGCGGCGGCAGCCAAGGCGGCAGGCGGCGCCGACGAAAAGGCCAAGGCCCTGGAAACGGCCCTGGCCCAGATCAAGAAGCAGTTCGGCGAAGGGGCTGTCATGCGGCTGGGGCAGGATTCCGCCCTGAACGTGGAAGCAATCCCCACCGGCAGTTTGTCTCTGGATTTGGCCTTGGGCATCGGCGGCATGCCCCGGGGCCGTATCATCGAGATCTATGGACCGGAATCTTCCGGTAAGACCACCCTGGCCCTGCACTGCATCGCCGAGGGTCAGAAGCGGGGCGGCAATGCTGCCTTCATCGACGTGGAACATGCTCTGGATCCGGTGTACGCCGGGAATCTGGGTGTGGACGTGGACAGCCTGCTGGTGAGCCAGCCGGATACCGGCGAGCAGGCTTTGGAGATCACCGAGGCGCTGGTGCGGTCCAACGCCATCGACGTGATCGTGGTGGACTCCGTGGCGGCTCTGGTGCCCCGGGCAGAGATCGAGGGCGAGATGGGCGACTCCCACGTGGGTTTGCAGGCCCGCCTGATGAGCCAGGCCCTGCGGAAGCTGGCCGGCGCCATCTCCAAGTCCAACTGTGTGGCTATCTTCATCAACCAGCTCCGTGAAAAGGTGGGCGTCATCTACGGCAACCCGGAAGTTACCCCCGGCGGCCGGGCTTTGAAGTTCTACTCCTCCGTGCGCATCGAGGTGCGCAAGGCGGAGGTCATCAAGAGCGGCACGGACATCATCGGCGCCCGTACCAGGGCCAAAGTGGTGAAGAACAAGATCGCTCCTCCCTTCCGCACCGCGGAATTCGACGTGATGTACGGCACTGGCATCTCCCGTATGGGCGAACTGCTGGATATGGCCGTGCGGCTGGAAGTGGTCCAGAAGAGCGGCGCCTGGTTCTCCTACAACGGGGAACGCATCGGCCAGGGCCGAGACAACTCCAAGGAGTTCCTCACCAATCACCCGGAGATCGCCGACGAGATCGAGAAGGCGGTCCGGGAGAACGTGGATAAGCTCTACGACAAGATCCCCAATCGGCCCGCGCCTCGTGACGTGGCCAAGCCCGTAGAGCTGCCCGCTCAGGAGGAGGCTCCTGCAGGGGAGGTGCCCGCTCCGGCAAATAAGGCGGCAGCCAAGAAGAGCATCGACATCACCGTGGACGACGACTGATGGAGCTGACAGCGGCGGAGCCCCGGCGGAAAAACCTGACCCAGCTGTATCTGGATGGGGAACCGGGGCCGAAAGTGGACACGGAGGTGTTTCTCCTGTCCCGGTTAAAGCCCGGGGATGAGCTGACCCAGGAGGAGCTTTCGGATCTGATGGAGCGTTCCGACGCTCGCCGGGCCAGGGAAAAGGCCTTGTACCTGCTGGAGCATCGGAGCCACAGCAAGCGGGAGCTGACGGAGAAGATCGCCCGGACGGCGGCTTCCCGGGAGGCGGCCCAAGCCGCGGCAGACCGGCTGGAAGAGATCGGCCTCATCGACGATAAAGCCTTCGCGGAGAGTTACGCTCGAGAGCTGTTTCTCAGGAAGCGGTTCGGGGCGCTGCGGGTACGGCAGGAGCTTTCCCGGAAGGGCATTGACCGAGAGCTGATCGACCAGGTGATGGCCCCCTATCTGGAGGAGGACACCGGGGAGGAGAACATCGCCCTGGTGCTTGCCAAGCGGTATCCCCTGTGGCGGGAGGACGAAAAGACTCGCCGTCGGGCAGTGGCGGCCCTTCAGCGGTTGGGGTACTCCTATGGACAAATCCGGGCGGTCATGGGACAGCCGGAGGAAATGGAATAAAACAGGGAGCCGGCAGTATGCCGGCTCCTTTTTTGTCCCGGGATAAAGACAAAAATTGCTGATAGTTGCAACTAACCTGCATCCTTCGCCTTGACAAGGGCAGGGAGAGTCAGTATAATCAAGCAAGAAACTATACCGATTAAGTATAGTTTCCGTGAAACGAGAATCCAAGAGGGAAGAGGCGGTCCATTTTGAGCGAGACCATCCTGGAATTGCAGGAGATATATAAGAGCTTTGGGGACACTCCGGTGCTGCGGGGTGTGAGCCTGAAAGCGGCCCAGGGGGAATTTATCACCCTGCTGGGGTCCTCGGGCTGCGGCAAAACCACCACCCTGCGGATCATCGCCGGGTTGGAGACCCCTGACCAGGGCCGGGTGCTGCTGGAGGGCAAGGACATGACCGACGTGGAGCCCAACCGGCGGGACGTGAACACCGTGTTCCAGAACTACGCTCTGTTCCCCCACATGACCGTGGAGCAGAACGTGGGCTACGCCTTGAAGATCCGGAAGCGGCCCAAGAGCGAGATCAAAGAAGAAGTGAAAAAGATGCTGGAACTGGTCCAGCTGTCCGGTTTTGAGAAGCGGATGCCCGGAGAACTTTCCGGCGGCCAGAAACAGCGTGTGGCCATCGCCCGGTCTCTCATCAACCGGCCCAAACTGCTGCTGTTGGACGAGCCCCTGGGAGCCCTGGACTTGCAGCTGCGGCGGCAGATGCAGCAGGAATTGAAGCGGCTGCAGAAGAAGCTGGGTATCACCTTTATTTACATCACCCATGACCAGGAGGAAGCCCTGAACATGTCCGACCGGATCGCCGTGATGAAAGACGGCCGGTTTGAGCAGCTGGGCACTCCCTCCC
This sequence comes from Clostridium sp. CAG:1013, assembly GCA_000432995.1. Taxonomy (GTDB): domain Bacteria; phylum Bacillota; class Clostridia; order Oscillospirales; family Acutalibacteraceae; genus Acutalibacter. Next base: position 4,363 of record HF972675.1, on the reverse strand, counting down.
AGGTGTACGATTCCCCCCGCACCTCTTACGTGGCGCGGTTTGTGGGCACGGCCAATATCGTCCAGGGGACGGTGGGGGCCGTTTCCGGGGAAATGGTGGAGTTCCTGGGACAGGATGGAAAAGCCTCCTTTGGTAGCCGGGGACACAGCTTCACTCCCGGTTCCCCGGTGACGCTGGCGGTCCGGGGCGAGCAGGCCCAGGCGGTGAAAGGGGAAGAAGGCCCCGGCCTGG
>HF972675.1:1132-4062 GCA_000432995.1 Clostridium sp. CAG:1013 | reverse complement strand
TTGCTGTGGAGCTGTCCGGCGGCGGAGAGTTTATTTGCAGTCGTCACGGCATTGACTCCGAGCTGGTCCCCGGGGACCGGGTGCGGATCAACTGGCAGCCGGAGCATGCCTGCCCGGTAGACCTGCCCCAGACTGAAAACGGGGAGGGCTGACCATGGCGAAAGGATCCTCCTTGAAAAAGCGCCAGGCTCGTGGGGAGTTTCTCACCACCCTGCCCCTGATCTTATTCACCCTGCTGTTCGTGGTGGGGCCCCTGGTGTACGTGGTGGTCCTCAGCTTCCTTACAAGAGCGGAAACTTGGGGCACCATCCCGGAATTTACCTTGAAAAACTATGCAGACATCACCCAGCCGGTGTATTTGGAGACCTTCTGGGAATCCCTGCGACTGGCGGTGATCAGTACCCTGTTGGTGATCGCCATCGGCTATCCCTTCGGGTATTTTATGGCCAAGCTGGGACCCAAGTGGAAGCGCCGCACCATGCTTCTGCTGATGATCCCCTTCTGGACAAGCTCTCTGATCCGGCTGTACGGGTGGATCATCATTTTCCGGGCGGGTGGGGTGTTTGATTCCCTGCTGATGGCATTGCACATTACCAGCGAGCCCTTGAAGCTGCTGTATACTTACCCGGCAGTGGTGGTGGGCATGGTGTACGCCCTGCTGCCCTTTATGATCTTTGCCGTGTATTCCAGCGCGGAAAAGCTGGATTTTAGTCTGGTGGAAGCTGCCCGTGATCTGGGAGCCTCCCCCATGAAGGCCTTTCTCACCGTGTCCTTGAAGCTGACCCTGCCCGGGCTGCTTTCAGGAGTGGTGCTCACCTTTGTGCCCAGCATGGGCTTGTTCTTCATCGCGGACCTGCTGGGAGGAAACAAGGTGGTGCTGGTGGGCAACGTGATCCAGGAGCAGCTGATGAAAGCCCACAACTGGCCTTTTGCGGCGGCCCTTTCGGTAGTGCTGCTGCTTTTGACCACGGTGATCATTTGGCTGTATCGGAAACTTTCCGGGGTAAAGGACCTGGAAGGCTTAGTCTAAGCGGGTGACCCCGCTGGACAATTCGCACCACGGGGCGGCGGCTTAGCGCCGCGCCTGTGCTGGACGTGAGAGCGCGTCTGCGCCGAAGGCGGTTAAAGTTTTAGAGAAAACTTGATGGCTCGGTGGGCGCCTTGCGCTCTGCAAACTTTTACGCGTGCCCTGTGTGCTCACTTCATTGGAAAGGAGCTGTTCCATGAAAAACCGTACCAAACTGCCCAACATCTACCTGGGCATTGTTTTGGCCATGATGTATGTCCCCATCCTCTTGGTCATCATATACTCCTTCAACGAGAGTAAGATCAGCTCTGTGTGGGGCGGATTTTCCCTGAAATGGTATGAGGAGCTGTTTCGGGATAAGGATATGTTCCAGGCTCTGTGGAACTCTATCGTCTTAGGGGTGCTCTCCAGTCTGTGCGCCGCCGTTATCGGCACTCTGGGCGCCTACGGCATGAGCAAGGTGAAGTTCCCCTTGAAAGGCGCTGTGGAATACGTTTCCACTCTGCCCATCATGATCCCCGAGATCATCCTGGGCATGGTATTCATGGCCTTCTTTTCCCTCATCGGACTGCCCTTCGGCATGACCACTCTTGTCATCGCCCATACGGCATTCTGTATCCCTTACGTGTTCATGCTGGTGAAAGCCCGTCTGGTGGGCATGGATAAAAGCCTGCCGGAAGCCGCTCAGGATCTGGGCGCTTCCCCTGCGCGGGTGTTTTTCGACGTCACTCTGCCCCTGGTGGCCCCGGCAATCGCCTCCGGCATGCTGCTGGCCTTCGCCATGAGCATGGACGACGTGATCATCAGCGTGTTCGTCACCGGAGTGGGTACCAATACCCTTCCCGTGAAGATCTACACCCAGCTGAAAACCGGGGTCACCCCGGAGATCAACGCCCTGTGCACCCTGCTGTTTGTTGCCACTCTGCTGCTGTGCGGAGCGGCTGCCCTGCTGGGAAGGGCGCCTAAAAAACAAGACTCAAAAAAGGATGTGACCGAACCATGAAAAAGATCTTAGCCCTGGTCCTCAGCGTTCTGCTGCTGGTGACCGCCTTTGCCGGATGTTCCGGTTCCTCTCAGGAGAAAGGGGAGCTGGTGCTGTTCACTTGGGAGGGGATGTTCCCCCAGGAAGTGCTGGACGGCTTCACGGAGGAGACCGGTATTGAAGTGACCTACGCCAACTTTGACTATGACGAGACCATGCTGGCCAAGCTGGAGACCGCCAAGGGCGGGGAGTACGACCTGGTCATCGCCGACGACTACATCATTGAGACGGTGATCGCTGAAGGTCTGGCCCAGAAGCTGGACACCTCTAAGCTGGAGAACTATGGCAGTATCAACCCTGTGTACCAGGGGCAGTTCTTCGACCCCCAGAACGAGTACACCGTGCCCTACGGTGCTGGTGTGCAGACCATCGTTTACGATCCCAACCTGGTGGATGTGGAGATCAACGGCTACGCTGACCTGTGGGATCCTTCCCTGGCAGGCAACGTGGGCATCATTGACAATTTCCGTGTGGTCAACGGTATGGCTCTGAAGGTACTGGGAGAGAGCTACAACACCGAAGATACTGCCACCATTGAGTCTGCTGGTGAAAAACTCCAGGAGCTGGCCCCCAACATTCGTCTGATCAAGGATCAGAACACTCAGGACGATTTGCTGTCCGGGGAAGTGGGAGCCGCTGTGCTGTACACCTCTCAGGTGACCCTGGCCAAGATGGCTAATCCTGACCTGAAAGTGGTGTTCCCGGAAGAAGGGGTAGGATTCGGCATCATGGCTCAGTTTATCCCCTCTAACGCTCCCCACGCGGACAACGCTTACAAGTTCATTGATTATATCCTGCGGCCGGAGATCTCCGCACAGTGCTTTGAGTATATTGGCTAATACTGCACCAACAAGGACGCGG
>HF972675.1:0-1106 GCA_000432995.1 Clostridium sp. CAG:1013 | reverse complement strand
CACATCTCTGAGGAGTACCGTGATTTCCTGACTCTGCCTGAGGACATCGACACCGACAGCATGGAGATGATCGAGAACATCAGCGCCGACGCCATTGAAGTCCACCAGCGCGTGTGGACCGAGTTCAAGTCCGCCTGCGGTGCGTGACCGCACGGGACAAGTCGCGATTTTGGGCCGCTCGTTTCACTCGGGCTGAGAAAGAGGACAGCTCACGTCCGCGCCGAAAGCTTTTATAATGACAAAAAAGTCGTCCGGAGACCCCGGGCGACTTTTTTATGCTTATTTCAAGTTGGGTACCACGCCGCTGACCACCCGGTCCAGGCCGGACCAATCTTGTGTCACTGTTACGTCTTTCAAACCCGCTTGGGCGAACAGGTCCGCCACCTGGGCGCCTTGCGTTTCGCCGATCTCCACGGCTGCCACTCCCCCTGGCCGAACCAAGGGCAGCCACAGCTCTGTAATGGCCCGGTAAAACACCAGGCCGTCCGGGCCTCCGTCCAAAGCCAGGGCGGGTTCCTTCTGCACCTCCGGCTGGAGGGTGGGGAGTTCTCCCGTGGCAATGTAAGGGGGGTTGGAGGCTAGAAAATCCAGGCTCTCCGGAGGAAAGGCCGCCGCCGTCTCCCGGGAAAGCACGTCCCCAGCAAGGGCAGTCACCCGGCCTTGTCCGTACTGGCTCAGGTTTTTCTCCAAGTAGGGCAGAGCCTTTTGGGACACCTCCACGCACTGGGCGGAACATTCCGGTACCAGGGTTAAAAGCCCCAGAGCCACCGCTCCTGTACCGGCGCATAGGTCCAGTCCCCGGGGAGCGGGGACATCTTTCAGCTGTTTAGCCAAGGTTTCCACCAGAACGATGGTATCCTCCCGGGGTACCAGCACCCCTTCACCAAGGGAAAGATCCATGCCCAGAAATTCCCAGCTTCCCAGGATGTATTGCAGGGGCCGGCGGGTTTCCCGGTCCGCAAGGGCCGAGAGAAAGGCTTCCTCCTTGGCGGGATCGGCTTCCTCCTCCCCGTGGAGAGTCAGACCACGGCGGTCCAGACCCAGAAATTTCTCTGCCAGAAGGGCGGCGTCTACCCCGGGGGAATCCACCCCCGCCTGCTGGAGCC
>HF972674.1:7894-16700 GCA_000432995.1 Clostridium sp. CAG:1013 | reverse complement strand
TATTGAGAGTTTCCTCTTCTCGAAAGACATTTGTAAAAAACTTCTTCTTTTCAAGCAAAGGAATAATTTCCTTTTTTCCATGTTCTAAAACTGGACAAATCTTCTGATTAAAGCTCATTTCGATATACGGCCGCAGCTCATCTTCTGTATAATAGGTATATTCTATCTGAGAGCACAAAAAAGTTTTTCCTTTTTCTGTCGTCATTTTTGACATAGCTGTAAATCTGCCATAGAAATCATATTCATCTAAGATGGGATATTCTTTGTCAGAAAAATCGCCTATGTAAAAATAGATATTGATATAATAATCCGGACCGAATCTTGAATGCTGCAAATTCAACCTACACAAAACACCGTTTCCTTGGCAACAATAATCGTTTTTTACCTTTCGAAAACCACGCTTTGTGAATTCGTCTTTGCAAAACTTTTTAAATTCTTTAGAATCCATTGTTAGCTCCCCTTCAGGATCCTTATGAAAGTCAGGATCAGAATTGAAAGATTTACCATCTCAAGGAAAAAAACCATGGTTGCCTATTTAGTCTTTTAGTTTATTCAGTGTTTCCTCATCTCGAAGAATGTTTGGTATAAATTCCTTTTGCTCTAATAAGGGAATAATCTTCTTTTTTCCATGCTCTAAAGCAGGATAAATCATCTCTTTAAACCCCTTCTCGATATATGGACGCAGTTCATCTTCCGTATAATAGTTATATTCTATTCCAGAGCTTAAAAAGTGGCTGCCACCCATTTGGGTAGCTTTTTTTGTCATAGCAGAGAATCGTCCACAGAAGTCATAGTCATATCGGGTGGGATAATCTTTGTCAGCGAAAGTGCCGATATAAAAACAGATGTTGATATAATATAGCGGGCCAAAATCTGAATGCTGCAAATGCAAGCTGCAAAGAACGCCATTCCCCTGACGGTAAAATTCGTTTTTTACCTTTCGAAAACCATGCTTTGTGAATTCATCTTTGCAAAACTTCTTGAATTCTTTGGAATCCATCTTCACCCCACCTCTTTGATCGCTTCGTACAACTTTCATCTAAATGCCCTGTTGTCAACTTCATACATCTTCTGTTTCCTGGCTACATTGCAAGCATACTGGCAAACCATCTTGGAGGTTCACCATCTGCCCATTTTGCAAAGCGATTCACGGTCAATCCGCCGTGATGGCGATCTTGATAACACCATCCAATCGGTTCTCAAAGACACGATAAGCCTCCTCGATCTCCGACAGGGCAAAACGATGGGTAATCAGGGGCGTGGTGTCCAATTTTCCCTGCTGGATCAAAGCCAGGATCTCAGCGCAGTCACAGCCATCCACGCCACCAGTCTTAAAGGTCAAGTTCTTCCCATACATTTGCGGCAAGGGCAGGGTCTGAGCCTCTTCGTACAGGGCCACCACCGTCACCACAGCGTTGGGACGGGCGCACTTCCAGGCCAATTCAAAAGTGTCCTTTCCACCAGCTACTTCCAGCACTACGTCTGCTCCCCCATGCTGGGAAGTTTTCTGTACAAACTCCTGGCAATTTTCAGGTTCACAGACCAGAACCTGGGGGTAATGCTCCAGGACAAATTGCCGCCTTGCCTCGTCCTTTTCGCAGACAATAATCTTTTCCGGATGCTTTAACATCACGCACAACAGGGTACAGATGCCTGTGGGACCTGCCCCGATAATCAACACGGTGTCCTCCGTCTGGATCTCCGAGATGCGGGCCGCCCAGAATCCTGTAGCCAGGATATCCCCCACAAACAGAGCCTGCTCATCTGTCACACCGTCTGGGATTCGGTCCAACCCCTGGTCAGCGTAAGGAACCCGGACGTATTCCGTCTGCCCGCCATCAATACGGCAGCCCAAGGCCCAGCCACCATTTGCGTCGGTGCAATTATTCACATAACCGTGCTTGCAGAAAAAACACTGGCCGCAGAAGGTCTCCACATTTACCGTCACACGATCGCCGGGGCGAACAGTATGCACATCGCTGCCCACCTGCTCCACAACGCCCACCATCTCATGACCTACTGTGATGCCCGGCACCGCTCGGGGTACACTGCCATGCTTGATGTGCAGGTCACTGGTGCAAATAGAACTCATGGTCACCCGCACAATGGCATCCCGGGAATTTTGCAGAGTTGGTTTTGGCTTGTCCAGAAGCGCGAATTTTCCCTGTTCCAGATAGGTCAAGGCTTTCATGGTGTTCCTCCTTGTTTTCCTCACGATTATCTGTGTGAATCTATCCAACAAAGGCAGCTCCTGCTTTTTCACCTGGAGCTGCCTACAACACAATCAACCTGAAACTATTATACACGGCATTTGGCAAAACCGCAATTTTTTCTCAAATCCTTAGAGACATGAAAGTCAACTGTTTCCCCAGCGATGAAATCACTCCTGCGGCAGAGGGAATGTGCTGCCGCCGTGAGGCATGAGGGTGGTCTCCACCCCGTCAAGACTTCCGTCGTTGCATTGGGCTGCCAGGGCCAATGCCTCATCCAATGTCCGGGCTACCTGGATCTTTGTACGCCCAAAACGTTCACTGGGAATGTCCGTGACTAAAATCAGGTGGTAATTCTCCGACGCTTCGGCAAACAGAAAACCAACGAATCCACCAATGGAGAAATCCGCCCGGAGAGCTTTCTCACGTTCTTCCATGGTGTCATAAGCGCAGATCTGAGCCTCGCAGTCTGGATCGCCAAATTCTTCCCGGCACTGGGACAACAGAATCATGGTACCTCCAGGAGCAACAGCAGCCAGAGCGTTGGAGAGAGTCTTGGACGTCTGATACAAGTTGATGTCCTTGGGGAAACCTCCCGCGCTGGCGATGACCAACGGGGTACGACGGGGAATGGGCACTCCATCCAGCTGTTCCACCGCTTTCGCTGCCGCCTGGTGAGCCTTCTGCCAGTCTCCCGCAAAAGCGCCCACAATCTGGTAATTATCGTCCACAAAGACGTTCAGTAAATAGGCAGGTTTCGCAAAGGCGGCGCACTCCATCAAGTCGCTGTGGAAGGGGTTGTCCTCCCCCATGTTTCCATTGCAAACTCGAGGATTGGAACCGCTTCCCAGACCATGATTTAGAGCATTGTTGTGGTTGGTATTGATGGTTTCTCGCCCTGCGATACCGGGAACCACGGACTTTCGGCCCCCACCGAATCCAGCCAGGAAGTGATACACCACACCACCGGTAAGGATAATCTTGTCGCAGGCCATAGCGTAGCTGTTCAACCACACCGGCGTTCCCCGGCTGGTAGTTCCCATATAGGTAAGATGCTCTTTGTCATCGCACTGGTGGTCCATGAAACGGATGCGGCGGTAGAGATCCTCCCCCACCAGAGAAATGTGTTCCTCCTCTGTCTGACGGCGGTGAGTACCGGTAGCGCAGAGAATAAGGATATCCTCGTCGGGGATCCCAGCCCGGTTGAGCCGTTCCACCAGAATAGGCAGGTAGGTACTTGGCTGCTGCCAACGGCGGGTAACATCGGAGATGATGATGCACACCTTGTCTCCGGAATGGACGACCTCCTCAATGGGGCCGGCACCGATAGGATGATCCAGAGCATATTCAATGTGTTCCCGTACAGTACGCTTGGGAAGCTCTACTGTGTTGGCGTGAACCTCTGATACCACCTGTCTGGGATCCAAAGACACGTTAAATTCTGTATCGCTGTACTTCATACTTTCCATATAGTTTCGCCTTCTATTACCAAAATCTGCACTAAAGCGTGCCAATATAGCCGATATAGTAGCACTTTACATCGAAAAAGTCAAGAAACACATCACTATACTAAATGACACTTTTCCGCTAAGAGAAAAGAGTTTGTCTCCCAAAAGAATTTTCGAAAATTTCCTTATGCTCCGTTTTGACAGCACGAAAAAAAGGCTTGAAACCTAATGTTTCAAGCCTTTCCCTGTTAGTGAAGATCAACGAACTCAAACTTAATACGCCAGAAAAATGCCTGGCAGCGGTGAATGTCCTGTACGATTACAGCATCAGGCGGTAAATCTCTTCCACGTCTTTCTGAGTCAGAGTGGTGAAGCCGCTGATGGTTCCATTAGCGTGTTCGCTTCCGTAGCAGCAGGTATGGGCCAGCTTCTCGATGTCCTCTTCCTTTGCTCCAAGCTCAGCAAAGTTTTTGGGCATTCCAATGGAGATCAAGAAATTACGGAGGGCTTCGATACCTGCTTTGGCAGTCACTTCCGGATGCTCAAAATCCATCTGGCAGCCCCAGACTCTGGTTGCCACTTTCACGAACCGGGTGACGTCATGCTTCATGGTGTACTGGAAAACAGCAGGCATAGTAACGGCCAAACCAGCGCCATGGGCACAGTCATAGAGAGCAGACAGCTCATGCTCGATGTTGTGGCTTGTCCAGTCCTGGCTTCTTCCCACGCCGCAGGAATTGTTGTGGGCCATCATGCCCGCCCACATAATATTGGCACGGGCCTCGTAATCGTTGGGATTTTCAATCACCTTGGGTGCCTCATGAATCATGGCCAGCATGAGGGCCTCGATCATCCGGTCCGTGGTTTCCACGTTTTGGGTATTGGTCAGGTATCTCTCATACAGATGAGCAAGAATGTCCGTGACTCCGCAGGCCGTCTGATAGGGAGACAAAGTCTGGGTCAGCTCGGGATTCAAAATGGAGAACTTGGGCCGATACGCTTCTCCGCTGGCACCCCGCTTGATCATACCCTCTTCTTTGGTGATGACAGAGTCAGGGGAACCTTCCGAACCAGCTGCCGCAATGGTCAAAATGGTTCCGATAGGCAGGGCTTCGGTGACGGGTTTTCCTTCATAAAAATCCCAGAAGTCGCCGTCATAAACGGTGCCCGCAGCAATGGCTTTCGCGGAATCGATGGTGCTGCCTCCGCCCACAGCCAGAACAAAGTCAATGTTTTCTTTTCTGCAAAGGGAAATTCCCTCATACACAAGACCACTTCTGGGATTGGGCTTAACACCGCCCAGCTCGATGTAAGGAATAGATTCCTTCTCCAAAGACTCCTTAACTCTCCCCAGGAGCCCGGAACGAATCACGCTTCCACCGCCGTAATGGATCAAGACCTTGGTTCCACCAAACCGCTTCACCAGGCTTCCCGTCTGAGCTTCCGTTCCCTTTCCAAAGGAAAAATAAGTGGGCGCATAAAAGGTAAAATTATCCATGATCGCTCTCTCCTTTGCTAAGATAAAACTTGTTTTCGCTTTTTGAGATAACCCTTCACAACAAATAGGATTTTCCCCACCCTTTTCTCCTTGGGTGGAATCTTTTTTGCTGCACAATCTCGAGACACAGTCCAACTGTTTCATCTCGTTATTTTTATCTTACCACCTAAAGTTCACTATAAGTCAAGTAATGAGAGGTAGAAATTTAACAAACTTCCCATGAAACGCTTGTTTCCAATGGAGATCCAGAACTCACTCTTCCTCCTGGGGATCGTAGACAAAGTCGGAAAAAGTCGCGGTACCGCCAGTCTCTTTGGTGGCATAGGTAAACAGGCCGAACCGGCAGCCGGTGAAATGGTCCAGCTTAAAGTACAGCTTGTGGACCGGGCCCAACTGTGTCCAGTTTTCCGATCCGCAAGCCCGGTAGAAGAAAACCGCCTGATCCTTCATTTGGTCGAAGTCAGCTTCTACCCGCAGCTGCACCTGAGAGCTCTCCCAGGGAATGCTCTCCCATTCCTGTTCCGGGGAGACCTGAGCTGGCTGAGAGGTCTCGTCATTCTCTCGAGTGCGAACTGTAAGCCGGTAACCATCCTCGCAACGGGTGATACCGATCAACCCATAGCAGCACTGGAGAACACACAATCCAGCCACGTCACCCTCCTTCAGAGATTCTGCCGAGACAGTGATCTCCGCGGCACACCGTGGAAACAGCATCCGCTGTGTCAGGGTATTCCGGGCCTGGGTCACGTCAGCGCAGAGCTTATCTGTGGTCACCGACCAGGTACCCAACTCACGGTCCAACTTGGTGAGAGAGAGCTCCGGCTGGTGGTTAAACTGCCAGCAGCTTTTCAGCCCAAAGGTGCCATGGGTCTGGGGACCGCCAGCGGTAGTAAAGTCATCGCTTGCCACAAGAGGTGCGGTGGGCGCAGCCTCCGGCACAGGAAAACTTTCGGGAATACGGCCATTCTCCCCAAAGACGGGTACTCCCTCCTTCCAACTCATAGGCACCAGAACAGGAATACGCCCCACCGCTCCTCTGTCCTGGAAAAGCACAGCGTACCAGCGGCCGTCCGGGGTATCCACAATGCCGCCCTGGGCCACTCCCTGGTCCAGATAGCCCATATCGTCGTCCAGCACATCGCTGCCGGTGAATTCATCCTCCAGGGAATCCGCCATGAAACAGGCCTCCGTTCTGCGCCACCGGTCCCGGCGGGAGTGGATAAGAAACAGGTAATACCTGCCGTTGATGCGGTAAAAATGGGACCCCTCGTATCCCAGACGGGGGTTGTCCTTGTCGGAGACCACCACACGATCCAAGCCGCCGGGCTTGGGTCCGCTCAAGTCCTCCTTCAGCTCGGTAATGTGGATCTCTCTATGACCGTAGGAAATGTAGACCCGGCCGTCCTGGTCAAAGAGAAGGGAACAATCGTGGTAAAATCCCTGGATAGGCCGGCGCTGCCAAGGACCGGCAGGGTCAGAGGCTGTGTACAAGTAGGCTTTGCCAGTATCGTTGGCGGAGAAGCACACATAGAACTGCCCCTGGTGGTACCGCACACAAGCGGCCCACATGCCCTGAGCATAGATGTTCTGGCTCCCTTCCAGCCGCTGACCAGGAGTGCCGTCCAGGGTGTCATAAATGTAGCTCAGGTGTTCCCAGTGGACCAGATCCCTAGAGCGCAGGATCTCTCCTCCGGGGAAGAAATACATGGTGGTGGAAACCATGTAGTAGAACTCCCCTATGCGGATCACATCCGGATCAGGGTAGTCCAGTCGGGTGATGGGATTGATTTTCATAACAACTCTCTCCTAAAATCCTGATTTTTTGTCAGTGTACTATACCTATTTTGAAAAGTAAAGGGAAAAATCCGAAAGTTTGTGGTATTGTATGTATAGAGAAACGCGCTTCCAAGGAATCCAGAAGGCTGGGGAGGCTTACTGGAAACCAGCCTGGCCGCGCGGTGTTTCCTGATCTCACTTAATTAAGGAGGAGTACGCAAATGAGAATCGGAATCAATTTCACCCCGCCCCACGACTCTCCGGACCAGTGGGCGGAAATTCTTGTAGACCGTGGCTTTCGGGCCACTTCTTTCCCAGTAGACTACCAGGCGCCCGTCAGCCTGATCGATGCCTATGTGAAGGCTGCCCGGGAACATGACATCCGCATCGCCGAAGTGGGCGTGTGGAACTCACCCCACTTTCCCGACCCGGAGCAGGCAAAAGCCGCCCAAACTCGCTGCCTGGAACAGTTCCGGCTAGCGGAGTACGTCCACGCCGACTGCTGTGTCAACGTGTCGGGAGCAGCGGGAGAAAAGTGGTTTTACTGCTATCGGGAAAATTTCGACGAGGCCCTCTACCACAAGAACGTGGACTTTGTCCAGCGCCTGTGCGACACTGTGAACCCCCAACACACCGTTTACGCTTTGGAGCCCATGCAATGGATGCTCCCCTGGAGTCCCCAGCAGTACCTACAATTTCTCCGGGATGTGGACCGCAAAGGATGCGGGGTACATATGGACATCTTTAACTTTGTGCGGGACCCTTACGGCTACACTCATCAGGAAGAGCTGATGGAGGAGGCTTTTTCTCTGCTGGGTGGCTCCATTGCCAGCAGCCATATCAAGGATATCACCATGCGCGAGGGCACCACGGTGATGATCCAGGAAACGCCCATTGGCACTGGGGAAGGTCGGTTGGAGTGCTACCTCCACCACCTGTCCCAGCTTCCGGCAGACACTCCTGTGCTCATTGAGCATCTGAGCGCCCTAGAGGAGTACGAGGCTGCCATAGACTTCCTGCGGAAAAACTTTCCCCAATACGTTTCTCCCCTGAACACTTCCCAACTGTAAAAAACATCCGGGTCTTTTCATTAAAAGTCCCTGCCAGCTTGTGGTTAGCTGGCAGGGATTTTTCACAGACTGCTAAATCATGGTGAATTAGTAGGTGTTTTTCCAGTTGTTCGTGCTAGCTGTCACATTTCTTCCGGAATTTCCACCCACACAATCTCACTCATGGGGACCCGCCCCCCATTCTCCAACAGCAAAACACCTTCCACAGAGTCAATCCGCTTCAGCTTTCCCTGAACCGTCACATAGGCGCCGCCTTCCTTTTTTTCATCGGGCAGGAAGTAAGTTACCTTCACCAAAGGATGCTCCTCCAGGGCGTCTAAGTAGTTGAGTCGCCGTTCCAGTTCTTCCCGGTCGCTCTCCCCTAACTCCACCCGCTGGTCTGTCAAACGACCGGTTTCCTGTATGACTCCGCCGAAACCCGTCAAAGCTGCGAAGGGCGAGAACTGAGCCGCCCGTTCCGCCATGGACATCCGAGGATGCTTTTTCGAGGTGGGATGAGGTAGACGGATAATGTCGTCGTAAGTTCCATTCATGCCTTGTGTCCTCCCACTTGGCCGTTACGTTCCCGGCCCGTCGCGCCTTCTGTAAAACTGATGCCCTTCAGAATAGCGTTCTTGCCAAACTTCTTTTTGATTTCCAGCACCGCTTTCTGCCGCTGGTTTTCCCGGGAAAGTTCCTGGTTTTCCTCTGCCCGCTTCTGCTCCAAAGCCTGATAATCGGTAAACAGATCCATCTGTTCCAAAGCACCGGGCTGGGGAGCTTCTCCTTCGTCAATCACGCGAGTGGCGGTAAGGTACAGCCGCC
>HF972674.1:991-7888 GCA_000432995.1 Clostridium sp. CAG:1013 | reverse complement strand
GGTAAGGTACAGCCGCCGCACCAGCAGGTTTTGATTCACCGCCCGCTCATAAAGAGCGGTGGCGGCGTCCATCAGCACCTTGGAAGAGGAAGTATACCGCTCCAAATTCTCGGTACCATGAGCGTGCTTGGGGATAGACCTGCCGTAGCGGTCTGTGGTGATCTCTCCCCGATAGTGGATATCCGGGTTCTGCAAACTCTCCCGGTCATACCCCACCGTGAGGACAAGCTGGTTGGTGACCAGGTTCTTTTCCACCAAATCCAAGGCCAACTGGTCCGCCATTTCCCGCAGGACAACACGGGCTTTCTCAAAGGTATAAGGCTCCTGGAGCACCTGACCGGAACCGATAGAGTTAGACTCCGGCTTATAGGCCTTGATATCGGCGATGGTACAAGGCTCCCATCCCCAAGCATGGTCGATAAGCAGCTCCGCGTTGACGCCGAAAAGTTTGTACAGCAGTTCCTCGTTGTGGATGTACCCAGGCTTGCCAATGGAGCATCGGGCCACATCTCCCATGGTGTACAGGCCATGGGACTCCAGTTTTTTGGCGTATCCAGGACCCACCCGCCAGAAATCCGTCAGGGGACGGTGACTCCACAAGGACCGACGGTAACTCATCTCGTCCAATTCCGCGATGCGCACTCCGTTTTCGTCCGGAGGAATGTGCTTGGCCTCGATATCCATGGCCACCTTGGCCAAGTACAGGTTAGTGCCTATCCCCCCTGCCGCGGTGATACCCACGGTTTTTTGCACGTCCAAAATCATGGTACGGACCAGCTCTTTCGGAGTCAGGCCATAAGTGTTCAAGTAAGCAGTAGCATCGATAAAAACCTCATCAATGGAATAGACGTGGATATCCTCCGGTGCCACGTATTTCAGGTACACCTGGTAGACTCGGGAGCTGTATTCCATGTAAAGGCGCATCCGGGGCGGCGCCACCAGATAATCCAAAGCCACTGCAGAAGAAGCCCGCACCTGGGTGTCGTCCCAGGAAGAGGAAGTAAGCTTCCTGCCCGGCGCCTTTTGCTGCCGTTCCCGGTTCACCTGTTCTACTCGCTGGATCACCTCGAAGAGCCGGGCCCGACCAGACACGCCGTAAGCTTTTAAGGAAGGAGACACCGCCAGGCAAATAGTCTTTTCTGTGCGGCTTTTATCTGCCACCACCAGATTGGTAGTCATGGGATCCAACCCACGCTCCATGCACTCCACGGAAGCATAGAAACTTTTTAAGTCGATGGCAAAATAAGTCTTCCCCATGCTTCCGGGCCCCTCCTTTTAGAAATATTCTGTCTGTTACTATACCACGCCGGTAAAGGGAACGCAAATCCATATCTCCTTTTTAACGTGGCGACCGTACCAGATTTCCCCTTTCCACGTCTGGCGTTTCCTCAATATGGTATCTAGGGATCCAATGCTAAACTATTTCGGTATTTTACCCTATGCTTTCATCTCCACGAACCACCGCTCCCCATCCTGATAGAGAAAAGTTTCCTTTCCACGGATCTTCACCACATACCGCCGAGCCAATTCCCCTGTGGTACAGGCCTTGCCACGCATGGTCTCCCGACTGTCCTCAATCTCAAACACTGGCCCGGTGGCTAGAACGATCTTTTGTGGGCGGACGCTGCCGTCAATGTGGTGGGTAGCCACCACTTCCACATACTGCTTCCGGCGGACGTACTCTTTCACAACACCTCAACTCCTTCCTCTTCCACGAGCTCGCCTCTCTAATCTCGAATATACGTTTGTCATTCCATAAGAATTATAGAACATTTATTCGATTTACACAAGCCCTATTGTGTGGAAATGTTTGGGTTTTAGGGCATACTTTGCTTTCATCTTCAATAGTCACCGATTTCGAGAAAACATTTCCAAATACTTTACTTCAAATAGCCACCCAATGATTGATAAAAATGGGCTTTGTTTCGTTAAAATCAAATGGCAGTAACTAAAATAAGCACTGACGATTTTCTCCTATCAATCGTCAGTGCTTATCTGTTTTCCTGTTCCAGTGCATCAAGTTCCGGGGTGACAAAGAACTCACCCAAGTAGATATCCATACTATCATATATCATTTTTCTGTTTACTAGCTTAGGATTCTGGCTTTTGCCGAAATTGCTGGGTTTCATTCGTCTGTATCAGTATCTTCTTCAAAAGAATACTCGTTGAGTTCTTCAAAATCCAAAAACTCTGACAGCGTCATATTAAACGCCACCGCAATTTTATGAAGAGTTTTCACTCTGGGATTCTTCGTCAAACCTCGCACAATATTGTCCAGTGTAGACTGTTTAACATCGCTCATGGTCGCAAGCCTATTTATAGTAATTCCTCTCTCCCTGCATAGCTTGCGAATACGTTCCACATACAGCTCCGAATATTTCATACCTAGACCTCGTCATTATCATTTACCCGTTTGTGGGTTATTATGATAATAACAACTAATCGAGCATTTATTACCCAAATTCGGGTTGACATCCTACCGATATTTGCCGTACAATCTAATCACCCGAATACGGGTAGAATTGGAGGGCTCTAGAATGTCGGCGTGCACTTTCTTCGGATACTGTGACTGTTCGGAATCTGTTCAGTCTAAACTGCGAACAGTTCTGGTAGAGTTGATCGAATACTGCGGTGTGAACCAATTTTACGTAGGGCAGCAGGGAACCTTTGACGCCATGGTACTGGACATTCTTCAGAAATTAGCGTCAGAATATCCCTACATTCGTTATGATGTGGTGTCCGAAAAGCTGCCTAGTAAGTATGAGCAGTTGGAAACCTCCCCCATCATTTTTCCAGATGAGCTGGAAAACGTACCTTCCCAATTTGCCATCTCCCGACGTAACGATTGGATGCTTCAGCAGGCTGATTATGTGGTAACCTACGCTGCCCACAGTTGGGACAATGCAGCACAGTACGGGGAAAAAGCCGCCCATCAGGGCAAAATTGTACTCAATCTGGCGCAAAAGAGCCCTGTCAAAAACAAAACTCGAACAAATCGTTTCTGCAGTAGGTAAATTTTAATTCCACGCTGGGCACCATCGTATCACCTATTTTTTTAAAAAAAGGGATTCCACTTTTCGTGGAGTCCCTAAGGAATACAAAATCAAACCACAATCCAGCTTTAACAGCACAAAAAAGGCTTGAAACCTAATGTTTCAAGCCTTTTCCTGTTGGTGGAGATAAGCGGGATCGAACCGCTGACCTCTTGAATGCCATTCAAGCGCTCTCCCAGCTGAGCTATACCCCCATATTCACTTGTTAGCCTTGGTTTTTGTCGCTCACCCTTGGCGCTTGATTATAATACCACAGGCTTTTAAAAAATGCAACCCCTTTTTTCAAATTTTTTAAAAAAACTTTCTTTTCTTCCCTACGCACCAATTTCCTGTGGGTTGGATACAATGGGATAGGCGATCCGAAGAAAACCTCGCCCAGGTGATTAAACCTCCGAAAGCCAGGCAAAACTAGAGACAAACAACTGAAACGGAGCGTGAAAACCGTGATCGTACACAGAGGAGATATCTACTACGCTGATCTCAGCCCAGTAGTGGGCTCGGAACAGGGCGGCGTGCGGCCTGTACTCATCGTGCAGAACGACGTGGGCAACAAGTTCAGCCCCACGGTGATCGCCGCGGCCATCACCAGCCAAAAGGACAAGGCCAACCTGCCCACCCACATCGCTGTGGACGCCCAGGATTCCGGTCTGATGAAAGATTCCATCATCCTGCTGGAGCAGGTGCGCACTTTGGACAAACATCGGCTTCGGGAGAAAATGGGCCGTCTGGACCGTGACTCTATGAGCCGGGTGGATCAAGCCCTTTCTGTCAGCTTTGGTCTGCGCTCTACATAAAAGAGGGGCGCAGCAAGGGGCTGCCGTGTACTCGCGGCAGCCCCTTTTCGTTTTTTCCGTGTTCTCCTAATCAGCGCATCTCTTTTCTCAGCTGACGTGCTAGTCTTTCCAATGCCGCCTTTTCATTGGGGACTTCTCCCCTCCACAACGCTTCCAGCAGTCGGTTCAAAAGAACGCCCATCTCCGGACCAGCAGGAACGCCCATTGCCTTAAGATCCTTTCCGCTTAGGGCCATGTCCCCCAAAGTGAGACAATCCCCCCGATCTAGGATCTCTCTCGCCCGGGCTCGGCTCTTCTCTACGTCGGGCAGACGGCGTTCAAAAACACCGGGAGCTTTAGCGGACATATCCGCTTCCATCAGGTCCAGCAGGCGGAACACAAACTCCTCCCCCCGCTTGCCCAACAACTTTTTCAAATGCGCCTCTCCCAAAGGCAGCTTGTCCTCGTGATGGTCTACCAATGCGGCGATCTCCTCCCGTTCCCGGTTAGAAAACCGCAGGCGTTCCAGAACCTGCCGGGCAATTCTTCCACTTTCCGGAGGATGTCCGTAAAAATGAGCCACACCGTCGGCGGAGAAGCTCTTCTTCCCCGGCTTTCCCGTATCATGGAGCAATACTGCCCACCGCAAGTCCGGTTCTGTGGGAGCGTGAGACAAAGCATGAAGCGTATGTTCCCACACATCGTAACAATGGTAGGGCGTCTCCTGAGCACAACCTTTCATGGCAGCCATTTCCGGCAGCACAGTGAACACCACTTCCCCGTATTCCCGAAGAACCTGCTCTGCCTGCTGGCCGCAAAGGAGTTTTGTCAGCTCTTCCCTCACCCGCTCCTGGGAAAGGCCCAGCAACAGGTCTTTCTTTTCCCACAGGGCCTGGCGAGTCTGTTCCTCAATGGAAAAACCTAGCTGGGCGGAAAACCGCAGACACCGCAGGATCCGCAAGGCATCTTCGGTGAAACGCTTCTCCGGGTCTCCCACACAGCGCAGAATCTTCCGCTCCAAGTCCTCCCAGCCTCCGAACATGTCTTGCAGGCCTCGCTGAGGATGGTAAGCCATAGCGTTGACCGTAAAGTCGCGGCGTGAAAGATCGTCTCCCAAATTCCGGGAAAAAGACACAGAGTCTGGATGACGGCCGTCGGAATACTCACCGTCCGCCCGGAAGGTGGTGATCTCAATAGGGTGCCCTGTTCTCCCCACCAGCGCCACGGTGCCGTGGGCGATGCCCACCTCCACCAGCTTCTCCCCAGCAAAACAAGCCTTGGTCTCCTGGGGTAGGGCGCTGGTGGTAATATCCCAGTCGAAGGGAGTTTTACCCAGAAGGGAATCCCGCACGCAGCCGCCCACACACCATGCCTGATGCCCGGCAGCTTCCAAACGTTCCAGTGCCACTTCCACTTCCGGCGGTGGTTGAATGGAAATATTCCGATCCATGGGTTTCCCTCCTCTCCTGATTTTCTGTGGACAACCCGTCTCTCCTTGGGATCGCCAAGATACACCTGCCATAGTTATCACTTATTATATCACAAAACCGCAGTCCCGTATAGGCCGGCGCATTGACAGACTTTAGGAAACATGATAAACTACAAAATCGAAAGACCGTGAAAAAATCTCAAAGACCGAGGAGAGATGAAAATGGCATTGCTGGAGCAGTGGCAGAAGTACGCCGAGGGCTATCAGAGCGGTCCCGAAAGCGTACAGTTCTGGAAAAAATATTTCAATCAGGAAGCAGAGATCTACAAGAAGATCCTGGAAAACAAGCCTGAGAGCAACACCGTGAAGGGTTACGCCGAGGCATTCGGTGTGGACGTGATGACCATGGTGGGCTTCCTGGACGGCATCAACGACAGCCTGAAAGATCCCAACCCCATGGACACCATGGAGGAGGATACCCAGGTCAACCTGGACTACGACATGGAACTGCTTTACAAAAACATGGTGGAAGCCAAGGCCGATTGGCTTTACAATCTTCCCCAGTGGGATGCCCTGATTCCTCAGGAGCGGCGCAAGCAGCTCTACAAAGAGCAGAAAATGTCCAAGACCGTGGTCAAGGGCGCCAAAGTGGGCCGGAACGATCCCTGCCCCTGCGGCAGCGGAAAAAAATATAAAAAGTGCTGCGGCCGCGACTTATAAGTCAAAGCCTATATGGAACGCCTCTTCCCCGGCTTCGTCCGGTGGCAGAGGCGTTCTCTTTTGATTAAAGCTCCCAGAAAACGCAAAGACTACCTTTGGAAGAAACATTCGGAGGTGGTCTGCCATGCAGGGAAAAGTGGAAATCTGCGGCGTGAACACGTCGCGGTTAAAGGTTTTGAAAAGCGATGAGATGAAAGAACTGCTCATCAAAAGCCACAACGGTGACAAACAGGCCCGGGAAGCCCTCATCGCCGGGAATCTGCGGCTGGTGCTGTCGGTGATCCAGCGGTTCGGCAACCGAGGGGAAAATCCCGACGATCTATTCCAAGTGGGCTGCATCGGCCTGATGAAAGCCATCGACCACTTCGACGTGGAACAGGGCGTTCAATTTTCCACCTACGGCGTGCCCATGATCATCGGGGAAGTGCGCAGATTCCTGCGAGACAACAATTCCGTCCGGGTAAGCCGCTCTCTTCGGGACACGGCCTACAAGGCCATCCAATGCAAGGAACGGCTCACCGCTCAAAAGAACCGGGAGCCCTCCGTGGAGGAGATCGCTGAGGAGCTCTCCATGAAGCGGGAAGATGTGGTGCTGGCCCTGGAAGCCATCGTGGAGCCGGTGTCCCTGTATGAGCCTGTGTTCTCCGACGGTGGAGACACCATCTATATCATGGACCAGGTGGGCGACCCCGCCGGGGATGGAGATTGGCTGGAGGAGATCGCTGTAAAACAGGCCATCCAGAACCTGAGTCCAAGGGAGAAAAAGATCCTCTCCTTGCGGTTCTTAGAGGGCAAAACCCAGATGGAGGTGGCCGGGCAGATCGGAATTTCCCAAGCACAAGTGTCCAGGCTGGAAAAAGGAGCTCTTGGAAAGATCAAACAAGAACTGCGATGACACAAAAGGGGCTGCCGTGGTTTACGG
>HF972674.1:0-983 GCA_000432995.1 Clostridium sp. CAG:1013 | reverse complement strand
TGCCGTGGTTTACGGCAGCCCCTCCCTACTTTCAAATGGGGAAGGACCGGAAAGTCCTCCCCCGTTTTTTACTTAGATTACTTTTTCTCCTGCTTCAGCAAAAACTGCCTGACTTCCTCCTCTGTCTCCAAAGCCATGGCCTTCTCTGTGACAGCGGCAGCCTCTTCCTGAGTCCAAAGGGAGATAGCTTTTCTCACCGGCAGCAACGCCACCGGCGCCACGCTGAACTTCTTCAATCCAAAGGCCAGCAACACAGGGGTCAGGGCAGTGTCCGCGGCTGCCTCGCCGCAGATACTCACCGGAATATTATTCTCTCGGGCCACACTCAGCACCCGACGGATCAACCTCAACAGCGCCGGATGGAAATAGGAATAGAGCTGAGCCACCCGGGCGTTGCCCCGGTCCACGCCCAGCACGTACTGGGTCAGGTCGTTGGTGCCCAAACTGAAAAAGTCCGCCACTTTCGAGAACGCGTCCGCCATCAGGCAGGCCGCCACGGTCTCCACCATCACGCCCAAGGGAAGTTCCTCGTCAAAGGGGATCTGGCGGCGGCGCAGGGCGTTTTTCTCTTCCTCGAAGATCTCCCTGGCCTGGCGGACTTCCTCCACGCTGGAAACCATGGGCAGCAGAAGCTGGGCCTTGCCGTACGCGCTGGCCCGAAGCACTGCCCGCAGATGCAGCCGGAACATATCTTCCGCTTGGAGGGAAAAACGGATCCCTCGACAGCCCAGGAAGGGATTGTCCTCCTTGATCTGCCCCAGGTAAGGCAGGTTTTTATCACCGCCCACATCCAAGGTGCGGATGGTGACCCGCTTTCCCCGCATGGCGGTGAGAATCTGCCGATAAGCGTGGAATTGTTCCTCCTCCCCAGGCAGAGAAGTCCTGTCCAGGTAAAGAAACTCCGTGCGCAGCAGTCCGATGCCGTCACAGCCATACCCGGCCGCCCGGCTGGCGTCACTGACGCTGCCAGCATTCGCTGCCAG
>HF972673.1:24648-31319 GCA_000432995.1 Clostridium sp. CAG:1013 | reverse complement strand
AGCCGGAGACCGTTCAGACCCAGCAGGAGGGCACTATGGTGCTTTCTCCCACTGTGGGCGTGTTTTATGCTTCTCCCTCTCCTGACGCTCGTCCCTTCGTGGAAGTGGGCGACCAGGTGAAGAAGGGTGATACCCTGTGCATCATCGAGGCCATGAAGCTGATGAACGAGATCCCCGCTGAGGTGGACGGCACCATCGCGGAGATCTGCGTGGGCAACGGCCAGGTGGTAGAGTATAACCAGCCGTTGTTTAGAATTGTATAAAAGAGGAACGCGAAGCGCGTAAAAGTTTTTGGGGCGCCTTTTTTCAAAAAGGCGCGGCCTTAAATCCGGCCAAGCCGGTAAAGAAAATGCAGGAAAACAGCCACACGCGGCGCTGCTCCCCGGTGGGGAGCGCCCAGCGCTGACCGAACCGGCAGGTGAGACCCGAAGGGCGATAGGCTGTTTTCCGGACGGTCAGCACCGACCAAACCTAGAAGAGCCCATCCAGTGTTTTGGGCAGGTGCTCTGCTGGAGGTCCGTCACCTGGGGCTATCCGCTGCGCGGCGTGCGCCCCCGGCGACTGGCTCTTTTTGTCAGCGCTTTGCGCTGTTGTAGACCGCAGGGCTCCGCCCTGCAACCCGCAAACTTTTTGAAAAAAGTTTGATCAAAAACTTTTATGCTTGCAACTTTCTAATAGGTGGAATCCCAATGAATAAAGAAGAAATCAAGAAGATCCTCCCCCACCGGGAGCCCATGCTGCTGGTGGATGAGGTGGAATTGATCGACGGCGTGGCCCATGGCAAGTGCCATATCAAGGGCGACGAGTATTTCCTCCAGGGGCATTTCCCCGGGAATCCCGTGGTGCCCGGCGTCATCCAGTGTGAAATGCTGGCTCAGTCCGCCTGCGTGCTCCTGGCCAGCGGCGCCGCTGATGGCTGCACCCCCATGTTCACCAGCCTGGATAAGGTGAAGTTCCGGGGTCAGGTCAAGCCTGGCGATACCTTGGAGACAGAGTGCCAGATCACCCGTCAGCGGGGCAGCTTCTATTTCGCTAAGGGTACCGGCAAGGTGAACGGCAAGCTGTGCATCAGCGCCGAGTTCTCCTTCGCTTTGGTGAAGGCCGAATAAGTCGGCCCAAGGCCGGAAAATCCGAATAAGACGGCTTGGCCGCCTTTTACGGAAAGGATGAAGTAATGTGTTCACAAAAATTCTGATCGCCAACCGGGGCGAGATCGCCATCCGGATCATCCGGGCCTGCAAGGAAATGGGCATCGCTACGGTGGCGGTATATTCCGAGGCCGACCGGGAATCCCTGCACGTGGCCCTGGCGGATGAGTCCATCTGCATCGGCGGCGCCCGTGCCGACGACAGCTACCTGAACGCTCAGCGGATCGTCAGCGCGGCTCTGGCCACTCATGCTCAGGCCATCCATCCCGGCTACGGTTTCCTGGCGGAGAACGCCCAGTTCGCCGACCTGTGCAAGAAGCATGGGGTGGTGTTCATCGGGCCCTCCGCGGAGATCATCTCCAAGATGGGCGACAAGGACGCCGCCCGCCGGCTGATGAAGGAAAACAATGTCCCCACCACCCCCGGCACCGACATTTTGAAGGACGCCCAGGAAGCGGTGGAGGCCGCAGAGAAGATCGGCTATCCCGTGCTCATCAAGGCAAGCGCTGGCGGCGGAGGCAAGGGCATCCGCCTGGTGGAGCGTGCCGAGGACATGGAGCGCGCCTTCCAGACTGCTTCCAGCGAGGCGGAGAAGGCCTTCGGCGACGGCCGGATGTACATGGAAAAATACCTGGACCCGGTAAAGCACATCGAGGTCCAGCTGCTGGCGGACGAGGAAGGGAATATCGTCTGCCTGGGAGAGCGTGAGTGCTCCATCCAGCGGAACAACCAGAAGCTGATCGAGGAGTCCCCCTCCCCTGCGGTGACCCCCGAACTGCGGAAAGCCATGATGGAAACCGCCGCCCGTGCTGCCAAGGCTTCCGGCTATGTAAACGCCGGTACGGTGGAGTTCCTCATGGATAAGGACAAGAATTTCTACTTCATGGAGATGAACACCCGCTTGCAGGTGGAGCATCCTGTCAGCGAGCTGGTCACCGGTGTGGACATCGTCAAGTGGCAGATCCGCATCGCCGCCGGTGTGCCCCTGGACTTTACCCAGGAGGACATCCACGTGCGGGGGGCTGCCATCGAGTGCCGCATCAATGCTTTGGGTCCCGGCAAGGTGGATTTCTTCCACATCCCCGGCGGTCCCTGGGTGCGGTTCGACACCTTCCTGTATCAGGGGTACGACATCCCGCCCTATTATGACTCCATGCTGGGGAAGATGATCGTCTACTCCTCCACTCGGGAGGAGGCCATCCGCAAGATGCAGTCCGCTCTGTGCGAACTGGTGGTGGGCGGCACCCACAACAATATCGAGGACCAGATCGAGATCATCCGGGACGAGCGCTTTAAGAAGGGCGACTACTACACGGATTTTATGAAGCATTTTCACAAGGCGGGGAACTGACCCGCCCATAGAAGGGTGATGGCAAGGTATGAATTTGATGGGCCTGTTCCGCTCGCCTCAAAACGAGCTGGAAAAGGGCGGCAAGCCGGTACCTGAGGAGGACGCGGGCATTCGCACCGCCTGTCCTCACTGCGGGGCCCAGCTGCCCTTGAGCGAATTGCAGGATAACTTGCAGGTGTGCACCGCCTGCGGGTATCACTTCCGCATCGGTCCCCGGGACCGGATCGTGTACCTGGTGGACGAGGAGAGCTTCCAGGAGCTGTACGGGGACATGAAGAGCCGTGACGTGCTCTCCTTCCCCGGTTACGACCAGAAACTGCGCAACGCCAAACTGGCCTCCCGGGAAAAGGAAGGCGTGGTGTGCGGCACCGCCAAAGTCAGCGAGGAAGAGTGCGCCCTGTTCGTCATGGACCCCAACTTCATGATGGGCAGCATGGGCACCGTGGTGGGTGAGAAGATCACCCGCCTGTTCGAGTACGCCACGGAGAAGGGCCTGCCTGTGGTGGGCTTCACCGTGTCCGGCGGTGCCCGGATGCAGGAGGGCATCCTGTCCCTGATGCAGATGGCGAAAACCAGCGCCGCGGTGCGCAAGCACAGTGACGCGGGCAACTTCTACCTGACCGTGCTCACCGACCCCACCACCGGCGGCGTCACTGCCAGTTTCGCCATGGACGGGGACATCATCATGGCGGAGCCGGGAGCCACCATCGGGTTCGCCGGGGCTCGAGTGATCGAGCAGACCATCCGGAAAAAGCTGCCCCAGGGCTTCCAGAAAGCGGAGTTCCTGTTGGAGCACGGCTTCGTGGACCTGATCACTCCCCGCACGGAGCAGAAAGATACCATCGGAAAGCTGCTGCGGCTTCATAGAAAGGGGGCGCAATCATGAGCGCCTACGAAAAGGTACTGCTGGCCCGGGCCAAGGACCGCCCCACCGGCCTTTCCTATATCGAGAACATCTTTGAGAACTTTGTGGAGCTCCACGGAGACCGGCGCTTCGCCGACGACCCCGCTATCGTGGGAGGCATCGCCACTTTGAACGGCAAGCCTGTCACCGTCATTGCCATGGACAAGGGCAAGGACATGCGGGAGCGGGTGAAGCGGAACTTCGGTTCCTCCAACCCGGAGGGCTACCGGAAAGCTCTGCGGCTCATGGAGCAGGCGGAGAAATTCCACCGGCCGGTGATCTGCTTTGTGGATACCGCCGGAGCCTTCTGCGGCATGGGCGCCGAGGAACGGGGCCAGGGTCAGGCCATCGCCGAGAACCTGGTGGCCATGGCGGGCCTGAAAACTCCCATCGTGTCAGTGCTCATCGGCGAGGGCGGCAGCGGCGGAGCCTTGGCTCTGGCAGTGGCCGACCGGGTGTGGATCCTGGAGAACGCGGTGTATTCCGTCATCTCCCCCGAGGGCTGCGCGTCCATCCTGTGGAAGGACTCCAAAAAGGTGAAGGACGCCGCCGACTGCCTGCGGCTCACCGCCCAGGATATGATGGAGCTGGGGGTGGTGGAGCAGGTGATCCCCGAGGAGAAGGAATTCTCCCAGACCTACGCCCACATCCAGGAGGAACTGGAAGCCACTTTGGAACAGCTTTCCGCCCTGCCGGTGGAGGAGCTTCTGGAGCAGCGCTACCAGCGGTTCCGGAAATTCTAAAACATTCGCCGAAACGCTACAAAAAGGCCCGCTTTGGGGAGATTCCCCGGCGAGCCTTTTCCTGCCTTTACTGGAAAGGAGCCCCCATGGAAAGAAAACACAGCCCCCGGAAAGACCGTCCCAAGGAGCCCCGCCGTGAGGAAGGCCCACGGCAGCCTAAGCCTGCTCAGAAGATCCCGGAAGAAGCGGGCCACACTCCCTGCCCCGTCTACCGCAAGTGCGGCGGGTGCCAGCTGCAAAACCTCACCTATCCCCGCCAGCTTGCCTGGAAGCAGGACCGGTGCCAGAAACTGCTGGGGAAATTCGGGAAAGTCTCCCCCATTTTGGGGATGGACTGCCCCTACCACTACCGGAACAAGGTCCAGGCAGCGTTCAGCTTTGATAAGCGCCGGGGAAGGATCATCTCCGGGGTGTACCAGTCCAGCACCCACCGGATCGTGCCTATCGATTCCTGCCAGACCGAGGACGAGACCGCCGACCGGATCATCGTCTCGGTGCGGGGACTGCTGAAGGACTTCAAACTCACCGCCTACGACGAGACCACCGGACGGGGCTTCCTCCGCCACGTGCTGGTGAAACGGGGCTTCTCCACCGGGGAAGTGATGGTGGTGCTGGTGACGGGAACCCCCGTGTTCACCGCCAAGAAGCATTTCGTGGCGGCGCTGCTGCGGCTCCACCCGGAGATCACCACCATTTTGCAGAATGTGAACGACCGGCGTACTTCCATGGTGCTGGGAGACCGGGAGAAGGTGCTCTACGGCCCCGGGACCATCACCGACTTGCTGTGCGGGTGCAAGTTCCGCATCTCTGCCAAGTCCTTCTACCAGATCAACCCCACCCAGACGGAGGTTCTCTACAACACCGCCATGGACTTCGCCGGGCTCACCGGCAAGGAGAAGGTCTTAGACGCCTACTGCGGCATCGGGACCATCGGCCTGGTGGCGGCCAAACGGGGAGCCGGCCAGGTGCTTGGGGTGGAAGTGAACCCTGACGCGGTGAAGGACGCCATCCAGAACGCCAAGGAGAACGGCATGAAAAATGCCTGGTTCACCTGCGGCGACGCGGGGGAGTTCCTGGAGGAAGCGGCCCTCCAGGGCGAAAAATGGGACGTGGTGTTCATGGATCCGCCCCGTGCCGGCGCCAGCAAGGAATTCCTCACCGCCCTGTGCGCCTGTGGGCCGAAGCGGGTGGTGTACATCTCCTGTGACCCGGAGACCCTTTCCCGGGACCTGGGGATCCTGCAAGCCAACCATTACCAGATCGAAAAGATCCAGCCTGTGGACATGTTCCCTCACACTCAGCATATCGAATGCGTGGTGCGGCTGACCAGGAGGGAGAACCATGGCAAATCTTGAAATAACCAATATGGTGATGATCCAGGACAAGGCCACGGGGAAAGTGGTGGTGCAGGACCGGTTGAAAAGCTGGTGCGGGATCGCCTTTCCGGGAGGGCACGCGGAGCCTGGGGAGTCCATTTACGACAGCGCCATCCGGGAAGTGTGGGAGGAAACGGGCCTGACGGTCCGCAATCTAACTCCCTGTGGGTTCATGTACTGGTTCAACAACAAGACCCAGGACAAGTACTTCACCTACTTTTACAAGACAACGGACTTTACCGGGACTCTGATAGACGCCACGGAGGAAGGGGCTGTGTTCTGGACCAGCCTGGACTCTCTGGACAGCATGAAGCTGGCCCCCAATTTCAAAGAGTACTTGCCCGTTTTCTTGGCAGACCGGTACACGGAAGCCTACTGCTCCTGGAACGACGAGATGGAGATCGATCAAACAAAAACCAATCCCTGGGGGATCGTTTACAGATAAGACGGGGGAGAGGGGCAGCCTTTCACCGCCCCCGCTGGGAAACTGAGAAAAAGGAAGTGGATTTCATGCCCCAAAAGACCGACCTGACCGCCGGACCTATAACGGCCACCATGCTGCGGTTTGCCCTGCCCATGATCCTGGGCAATCTGCTGCAGCAGTTCTACAATGTGGCGGATACCTTTATTGTGGGACAATTCCTGGGGGCGGGAGCCCTGGCGGCAGTGGGGTCCTCTTACACTCTGATGACCTTTCTCACCTCTATCCTGCTGGGCATGTGCATGGGCAGCGGAGCGGTGTTCTCCATCCGGTATGGGGAGCGGGACCTGCCAAAGCTGAAAAACAGCATGGCTTTGTCCTTCGTGATGATCGCCGGGTTCACGGTGGTGCTGAACTTGCTGGTGTTTCTCCTCATTGACTCCATGATGGCTCTGCTGTCTGTTCCCGCGGACGTGTATGACCTGATGCGCCAGTACCTGTGGGTGATCTTCTTCGGCATTGGGGGAACCTTTTTCTACAACTTTTTTGCCTCCCTGCTGCGGGCGGTGGGAAATTCCGCCGCGCCTCTGCTGTTTTTAGGGATCTCCGCAGTACTGAACATCGTCCTGGACGTGGTGCTGGTGGTAGTGGTCCCCTGGGGCGTGGGAGGAGCCGCTCTGGCCACTGCTGTTTCCCAGTGGGTGTCCGGTTTGGGGCTTTTGGTCTAT
>HF972673.1:19650-24640 GCA_000432995.1 Clostridium sp. CAG:1013 | reverse complement strand
GGTCTTTTGGTCTATGCTTGGAAAAAGCTGCCCCAGCTTCGCCCCGGCAGACAGGACCTGCGGTGGGGAAAGGAGAGCGTGGGGGAAATCGCCCGGTTCTCTCTGCTCACCTGCGTCCAGCAGTCGGTGATGAACTTCGGCATCCTCATGGTCCAGGGTCTGGTCAACTCCTTTGGCACCGTGGTGATGGCCGCTTTCGCCGCCGCGGTGAAGATCGACTCCTTCGCCTACATGCCGGTGCAGGATTTCGGCAACGCCTTTTCCACCTTCATCGCTCAGAATTACGGCGCCAAGCGCACCGACCGCATTCGCAAGGGCATGAAGAGCGCGGTGATCTGCGCTGTCAGCTTTTCCATTTTGGTGTCGGCGCTGGTGATCCTCTTCGCCAAGCCCTTGCTGCTGCTGTTCGTCAAACCCTGGGAGACGGAGATCCTGGCGGTGGGAGTCCAGTACCTGCGGATCGAGGGGGCCTTCTACTGGGGCATCGGCGGGCTGTTCCTGCTGTACGGCCTGTATCGGGCCATTGAGCGGCCGGGAATGTCCCTGGTGCTCACGGTGATTTCCCTGGGTACCCGGGTGGCGCTGGCATACGCTTTGTCGGCGGTGCCCTTCATTGGCGTGACGGGGATCTGGTGGAGCGTGCCCATCGGCTGGATGCTGGCCGACGCCGTGGGAATGCTGTACTATCGTAAGATCCGGGGAGGCCTGCTGAAAAGCGGCAGTCCCGGAGAAAATAATGGCTGAAACAAGGAGAGGAAGAAGGGCAAGGTTTGTCCATCTTCCTCCTTGTGTTTTCGGGGAAAATGTGTCACAATAGGGAACATAGCTACTTTAGGGATTTATTGAGGTGAAGGAACATGGAACACAAACGTGGGATGTTTTCAGGGAAGATCGGCTTCGTGCTAGCCGCGGCGGGATCCGCGGTGGGTTTGGGGAATATTTGGCGGTTCCCCTACTTGGCCGCTAAGTACGGCGGAGGCATCTTCCTGCTGGTATACCTGGTCTTGGTGGTCACTCTGGGCTTTGCCCTGATGGTGGCTGAGGTGGCCATCGGCCGCAAGACCAAGCTGAGCGCTGTGGGCGCTTTCCGGAAGCTGGACAAGCGGTTTTCCTTTTTGGGCTACCTGACCTCTTTGGTGCCCATTATCATTTTCCCCTACTACTGCGTCATTGGCGGATGGGTGTTGAAATACCTGACGGTATACATTACCGGTCAGGGAGCCGCAGCCGCGCAGGATTCCTATTTCAACAACTACATCGCCCAGCCTGTGGAGCCTATCCTGTGGCTGGCGGTTTACGTGGGGGTCACGGCGCTGATCGTGTTTTTCGGCGTCCAGAAGGGCGTGGAGAAAGCCAGCAAGGTGATGATGCCTGTTCTGGCGGTGCTGTCTCTGGGAGTGGCCGCCTACTCGGTGACACGGCCCGGTGCCCTGGACGGCGTGGCCTACTACCTCATTCCTGATTTCAGCCGGTTCTCTCCCATGACCGTGCTGGCGGCCATGGGGCAGATGTTCTACTCCATGTCTTTGGCCATGGGCATCATGGTGACCTACGGTTCCTACATGAAGCGGGAGGACGATCTGGAAAAATCCGTGAAGCAGATCGAGCTGTTTGACACAGGCATGGCTTTTGTGGCGGGCTTGATGATCATACCGGCGGTGTTCGCCTTCTCCGGCGGGGACGAGGCGGCTCTGAATCAGGGCAAAGGCCTGATGTTTGTCACCTTGCCCAAGGTATTTGCCGACGCGGGTACCATTGGACTGATCTTCGGTGGATTGTTCTTCCTGCTGGTGCTGTTCGCCGCTCTTACCTCTTCTGTGTCTTTGATGGAGACGGTGGTGTCCATCTTCCAGGACAAGTTCCACTGGAGCCGGAAAAAGACCTGCGGCCTGGTGTTGGTAGGCTGCCTGGTGCTGGCCCTGCCCTCCTCTTTGGGTTATGGCCCCCTGAGCTGGATCTCTGTTTTGGGCATGTCGGTGCTAGACTTCTTCGACTTTATCACCAACAGCGTGATGATGCCCATTGTGGCCTTCTGCATCTGCTTGTTCGTGGGGTATGTGGTCAAGACCAAGACCGTTGTGAACGAGGTGAAACGCTCCTCCCCCTTCAAGCGGGAGAAGCTGTTCGTGGTGATGATCAAGTACGTGGCGCCGGTGTGCATCGTGCTGATCCTGGTGTCCTCCATTTTGGACGCTTTGGGCATTGTGAAAATTTAAAAGACCGATTGAGACGGGAAGGGGCAAAGTTGTTTTTTGCCCCTTCTTGTGTTATGATAAATCAATCAGAAAACGGAATGAAAGGTCTTACGCCTGACGGTTATTAGAGGAGAAAGGGGACGCCATGAAAACAGAACGAGCCTATCCCGCCGTGGTCATCGACGCCCGGGGGACGAAAAAAGCCCAGGGGGGTCATCCCTGGGTGTTCGACAACGAGATCACCGACGTGAAGGGGACCCCAGAGGACGGGGCACTTTGTGACGTCCTCAGCCCCAAGGGGCGGTATCTGGGCACAGGGTATTTCAATTCCCACTCCAAAATCCGGGTGCGGATGATCTCCCAGAACGCCAACGACACTTTTGGGGAATCCTTTTTCCAGCGGCGTGTCCGCTATGCCTGGGACTACCGGAAAACCGTCATGGGCTCTGAGGGCACGGAAAATTGCCGGGTAATCTTCGGAGAGGCGGACGGTTTCCCGGGACTCACCGTGGACAAGTTCGGGGATATCCTGGTGACCCAAACTCTGTGTCTTGGCACCGAGCTGCGGAAGGACTTGATCTTCCCGGCCCTGGTCCAGGCCATGGAGGAGGACGGGGAGCAGATCCGGGGCGTCTATGAGCGCAACGACGTGAAGATCCGGGAGCTGGAAGGGATGACCCAGAACAAGGGGTGGTATCCCCTGGCTGGGAAGGAACTTCCCCAAAGCACCCAGACCCAGATCACGGAGAACGGCATCCGGTACAACGTGGACTTTGAAAACGGCCAAAAGACCGGATTCTTCCTGGACCAGAAGTTCAACCGGGCCGCCGCCGCCCGGATCGCTCCTGGCAGGACGGTGCTGGACTGCTTCACCCATACCGGGTCTTTTGGGCTGAACTGCGCCAAGGCAGGGGCAAAGCGGGTCCATTCCGTGGACATCTCCGAGACCGCCATCGCCTGCGCCAAGGAGAACGCCGCCCTGAACGGCCTTTCCGTGGAGTACGAGGCCGCCAATGTGTTTGACTTGCTGCCCACCCTGACACCGGGAGAGTATGATTATATCATCCTGGACCCGCCGGCTTTCACCAAGTCGGGGAAAACGGTGAAAAGCGCCCAGCGGGGGTACAAGGAGATCAATTATCGGGCTATGAAGGCCCTGCCCCGAGGCGGGTACCTGGCCACTTGTTCCTGTTCCCACTTCATGACCGATGCCCTGTTCCGGCAGATGCTCCAAAGCGCCGCGGCAGACGCTCAGGTGGAACTCCGCCTGGTGGAAGCGAGAGCCCAGGGGCCGGACCATCCGGTGCTGTGGAACGTGCCGGAAACGGATTATTTGAAGTTCTATATTTTCCAGGTGGTGTAAAAGAGCAAGCGTAAAAGTTTCGCCGGCCTTTTCAAAGGCCGCAGAGCGCGAGACAGCGTCTCGCGGCCTTGACCCGGCGCAGCCGGAAAAGAAAAGCAGTGAGGACGGCGCATCAGCGCGCAGCGCTGTAGCCGCCCGAACGGCCTGTCTGCCCAGGCGCTGTACAAGGAGGACGACTATGAAAACCATTGACACATTTTCCTATAAGCTGGGAGCAGCGGACTGCTTCTGTGAGATGGTCCGGGCGGGAGTGAAGCGCTTGGCCCTGGCTCATCCTTGCCCCACCAAGGAGGAACGGGACCAGTTCCTGCCCTATTTTGAGAAGCTGTGCGAGGAGTATGGGGTGAAGCTGTATGTGGAGGACGTGCCTCTGCTGACGGATCTGTTTCCCATCTCCATGAACAAGGGGAAGTTCAACGCCATCTTCTACCAGGAGGACGTTGTGCTTCAGGAGTACCTGGATCTGAAAGCGGAAAAGGAACAGGCCCAAAAGGAAGGAACCTACACCCCGGAAAAGCGCCAGGATATCGCTTGGCGGTACGGCAAACTGCTGTCCTATACCGATGAGGGAATCCAGCGGCTGCTGGCCGGAAATCAGGAACGGGAATAAACCCCGAGACGGGGAGACTGAAAGAAAAGAGTGAAACGCGTATGGCAATGGAGTATAACCGACAGCTGCCCGGCCCTGAGGAGCTGAAGGGGGAATATCCCCTTCCTCTGAAGCTGCGGGTCATCAAGGAGGAACGTGACCGGGAGATCCGGCAGGTGTTTGAGGGAGAGAGCGACAAGTTCCTGGTAATTGTGGGACCCTGCTCCGCGGATCGGGAGGACGCGGTGCTGGAGTATGTCTCAAGGCTTGCCAAGGTGCAGGAACAGGTGAAAGACCGTCTGGTGCTCATTCCCCGGGTGTATACCAATAAGCCCCGGACCACCGGCGCCGGGTATAAGGGCATGCTCCATCAGCCTTCCCCGGACAAGGCCCCGGACCTGCTGGGGGGTATCATTGCCATTCGGCGGCTCCACCTGCGGGTGATGGAGGAATCGGGCCTTACCGCCGCCGACGAGATGCTCTACCCGGAGAACCGCAGCTATCTGGACGACGTGCTCTCCTATGAGGCGGTGGGGGCCCGGTCCGTGGAGAACCAGCAGCACCGGCTCACCGCCAGCGGCATGGATATCCCCGTGGGCATGAAGAACCCCACCAGCGGTGACCTGTCCGTGATGCTCAATTCCATTCAGGCGGCCCAAAGCGGACACACCTTCCTGTACCGGGGCTGGGACGTGACCACCACCGGCAACCCGCTGGCCCACGCCATTTTGCGGGGCGGCGTGGACAAGTACGGCACCTGTGTGCCCAACTACCACTACGAGGATCTGATGCGCCTGTGGGAGCTGTATCAGAAACGGGATCTCCAATTCCCGGCGGCAGTGG
>HF972673.1:7803-19552 GCA_000432995.1 Clostridium sp. CAG:1013 | reverse complement strand
CCGACACAGTGAAGACCTGAGGCGGCTGGTGAAGGGCGTGATGATCGAGAGTTACCTGGAAGAAGGATGCCAGCCCATCGAAGGGGAGCGGGTGTACGGGAAATCCATCACCGACCCCTGCCTGGGCTGGGAGGACACTCAGCGGCTGATTTTGGAAATGGCGGAAAGAGCGTAAGGGATTCTGGAGAAAAGAGGGGTTCCCATGAAAGAACGGATCTATAACAAGCTGGTGCGTGACAATATTCCGGACGTCATCCGGGAAAAGGGGAATACTCCGGTGGTCCGCGCCCTGGAGGACGGGGAATTCCTCCGCTGTCTGGGGGAAAAGCTCCGGGAGGAGACGGAGGAGTTCCTGGAGGATCAGAACCTGGAAGAGCTGGGGGACATTCTGGAGGTGCTGGAAGCCATGGCCCATGTCCACGGCTGGACCGACGGGGAGATCCGTCACGCCAAGGAGGAAAAGGCCCAGCGCCGGGGATCTTTCCGGGAGCGGGTATTTTTGGAGAAGGTTGTGGAGCAGGAATGAACAGCCAAAAAAGCACCCGGGAAAAGCTGGCCCAGGCCATCAAGGAGGAGATGGAACAGACCTCCTTGGACAAGATCACCGTGACCCAGATCGTGGAGCGGGCCGGTGTGACCCGCCAGACTTTCTACCGGAATTTCAAGGACAAATACGACCTGGTGAACTGGCATTTTGAGCAGTTGGCCCAGAAGTCCTTCAAGCAGATGGGGGTCAGTCTGACCCTACGGGAGGGGCTCATCAAGAAGTTCCAGTTTCTCAAGGGGGAGCGCACCTTCTTTACCCAGGCCTTCCGCTCCAACGACTGCAACTCGGTAGTGGCCTACGATTACCAGTGCATTTTGGAGTTCTACACCGCCATTTTGAAGCGGAAGCTCCGGGTGGAGCGTCTGCCCGGGGATATTGCCTTTTTGCTGGAAATGTACTGCGGCGGCTCCATCCAGATGACCGTGGAGTGGGTCACCACCGGTATGGAGCGTCCTATTCCGGAGCTGGCAGACCTTTTGATCGAGGCCATGCCCAGCCGCCTGCAAGGGCTGTTGTCCGATCTGCGGGAGCCTGTGAAACAGGGTGAAAAAGAGACAGTGTAACGCTGTCTCTTTTTGATTTTTTCGGGAGTTTTGTGACATTCCCTGTGAAGTGTCACTTGTATTTCCTTTCGGCCCTTGCTACAATTTTATCAGACTAGGGAACGTCTGGGGCGTTCCCCTCACGGAATCGATTTAGAAACTGCTTTAGAAAGGATGTTATGCGTTATGTCTAACCGTTTTGTTCTCAACGAAAGATCCTATCACGGCAAGGGCGCCATCCAGGAGATCGCCAATGAAGCCAAGGGCAGAGGCTTTGGGAAAGCCTTCATCTGCTCCGACCCCGACCTGCTGAAGTTCGGCGTCACCCAGAAGGTCACCGACGTGCTGGAAGCTGCCGGTCTCACCTATGAGATCTACTCCAACATCAAGGCCAACCCCACCATCGAGAACGTTCAGACCGGCGTGGCTGCCTTTGAGAAGTCCGGCGCCGACTACCTGATCGCCATCGGCGGCGGCTCCTCCATGGACACCGCCAAGGCCATCGGCATCATCGCCGCCAACCCGGAATTCGCCGATGTGCGCTCCCTGGAAGGCGTGGCCGATACCAAGAACCCCGCTAAGCCCATCATCGCTGTTCCCACCACCGCCGGCACTGCCGCCGAGGTCACCATCAACTACGTGATCACCGACGCGGAGAAGAACCGGAAGATGGTGTGCGTGGATCCCCACGACATCCCCGTTGTGGCGATCGTGGATCCCGACATGATGTCCACCATGCCCAAGGGCCTCACCGCCGCCACCGGCATGGACGCTCTCACCCACGCCATCGAGGGCTACATTACCAAGGGCGCCTGGGAGCTGTCCGACATGTTCCATCTGAAGGCCATTGAGATCATTTCCCGCTCCCTCCGGGGCGCTGTGGACAACACTCCCGAAGGCCGTGAAGGCATGGCTCTGGGCCAGTACGTGGCCGGCATGGGCTTCTCCAACGTGGGCCTGGGCATTGTCCACTCCATGGCTCATCCTCTGGGCGCTCTGTATGACACCCCCCACGGCGTGGCCAACGCCATCATCCTGCCCACGGTCATGGAGTACAACGCTCCCGCCACCGGCGAGAAGTACCGTGAGATCGCCCGCGCCATGGGCGTGAAGGGTGTGGACGAAATGTCCCAGGAAGAGTACCGGAAGGCCGCTATCGACGCGGTGCGCCAGCTGTCTCAGGACGTGGGCATCCCCGCCAACCTGAAGGAGATCGTCAAGCCTGAGGACGTGGCTTTCCTGGCTCAGTCCGCCTATGACGATGCCTGCCGTCCCGGCAACCCCCGCGATACCAGCGTGGAGGAGATCGCTGAGCTGTACAAGTCTTTGCTGTAAAAAGAAACTAAACCGAAAGCCTGGGATTTTCCCAGGCTTTTTGTGTGTGGAGGAAAACCGTGGAATATACCATACAAGAACAAGTTTTGCCAGAGAGAAAAGCACAGTTAGCCAGGGAAATACTAGAGGCGCTTCCGGAATGGTTCGGGATCCCCGAGTCAACGGCAGCATATGTGGAAGGCTGTAAGGCGTTGTCTTTCGCGGCTCTTTACCATGGGGAGGACGCTGTGGGGTTTTGTGCCTTAAAGCAAACTGCTTCTCAGGCGGGGGAGCTTTATGTGCTGGGGATCCTTCCCAACTGGCATAGAAAAGGGGGAGGAAGAATGCTGATG
Source organism: Clostridium sp. CAG:1013 (assembly GCA_000432995.1). Lineage (GTDB taxonomy): Bacteria > Bacillota > Clostridia > Oscillospirales > Acutalibacteraceae > Acutalibacter. Next base: position 16,796 of record HF972673.1, on the reverse strand, counting down.
GCGTGGGCGGAAGGATATGCCCGCAAAGCAGGATGGAAGCTTTTGCAGGTGAAAACCCTAGATGCTTTGGCTCACAGTGCGGAATATGACCGTACCCGGGAATTCTACCATGCTATGGGGTTCTTGGATTTGGAATGCTTTCCCACTTTGTGGGATGAAAAAAATCCCTGCCTGGTCTTGGTGAAACCTTTATAAACTCGATTTTTTCTGAATTACGGAATTACGAAATTTTTTAGTGAGTGGTTGATTTCTTTGCGGTAGTATGATATTCTGTAATTACGGAATTACAGAATATCATAAAAGGGTGGGAGTTATGGAACGAGATTATGGCCGGGAAATCGACGAATTGCGAAACCAGCTCAATGAGTTGGTCCAGGAGATCCTCCCGCAAAAAATGGACGAGATGAGAAAAAAGCTGGAAGCGGCTTTTCCCAATAAGCCGTGGGAGGAACGGATGGAACGAGTGCACGTGATGCACGAAATGCATCCGGATAGCCGGCTCAGCCAGCAAATGGAAGAGCTCTGCTGCAAAACGGAAAAAGACGGAACCAGCGGCTTTGTGACATATCTGGGTGTGTATAACGCAGGGGGGAGACAGTCTAACTGGATCCGCAACGAAGTGTCCACAGACGGGCTGCTTTCTCAGATCGAAAGCGGTATAGCGAGCAAAGTGCTGGCCTGCATCGGAAACGCCAACCGCCTGTCTATCTTACTGGAGATATTGCGAGGACCAAAGACGGTGGCAGCGCTGGTGGAGAACTGTGGTTTTGGCTCTACCGGACAGGCGTACCATCATATGAAGCCGTTATTGGCGGCGGATTTGATTGCGGAAGATAGTTCCCAAAAGGGCGTGTATATTATCCAGCCCCACAAGGTACAGGGAATCATCATGCTGTTGGCGGGGATCAGCGATATGGTGGATGAGACCTATACCCAGGGTGCTTGGGATATTTCGGAAGAATCAGAAGATTGAACCAGGGGTACCAGGTTCTCTTTGTCAGATGAGCGCAAAAAAACCTCCTATTCGGAAAGTTCCGGACAGGAGGCTTTTTTGTTTTTTAAAGGGACAGCTTTATCCGAAAGCTGCCTGGCTCTGGTTGGGACTGCCACGCTTTTCCAGGTCCGGGAAGCGGTGCTCGATAGCCGCCAGAGAGATCTCCACGTCCTCTTCCACCTCTTGGGCGGAGAAAGCACCCAAGGTCACCATGTCACAGGGACGAATGGCGTTCCAGGAGAAGGTGAGCCCTACATAGGGGGAGCACCGTCCCGCCGCCATGGACTTGATGGTCATCACAGGCTTCTTGGCGTTTTGAATGATGGACGCCACCGTCTCGATCTCCACCTGCATCAAAAAGCCCATGCAGTTGAAGATCTGGATGTAAGTCTCCACGTCGTAGCCGTTCTGGTCGGAGTAGACCACCAGCTCCGGCATGTGAGCGGACAGCCCGGGGATCATCCCCGCGTCACGGATCATCTTGGTGTAGTCGTCCAGCCGGTCAATGATGCCCTTGTTCTTGTTCACCAGCTGCTCCGCGCAGGAATGATGGAGCAGGCAAAACTTGGCCCCTCGCTTGGCAGATTCTTTCACCTGGGCTTCGGCTTCCTGCCGGGCTCGTGGATTGTCGTCCACGTTCAGGGTGGGAGTGTCCACCAGGATGATCTCCCGGCCCATTTTCTGCTCAGTCTCTTTGATAGCGGTCATCAGTTCCGGGGAGGCCCCCAGAGGTGCCATCAGGGTGTCCACCCCGTAGCGCAGATAGGTCTCCAGTACTGGTTTAAAGGCTTCAGCGCTGTCGTAGCGCCGCTTGATCATGGCGTCAGCGGAAGCACTGGTGTGGCTCCAACCCAAAAGCCAGTTTGTGCCGATAAGCATCCGGGAAAGAGAGACTCCTCCCACAGTGGTGCGGGGAAATTCTTTCATGGTCATAACAGCTCCTCCTGCCCCCAAGGGGCATCCGTTTTTGAATGATTCCCAGCGGCCTCCCTGGGACCGCCGTTTTCTCTAATTAGAGCGGAAATCCCCGGCAAAGTCAAGAGGTTTTTGGAAATCGGCTCGTTTTTTTCTGTGAATTATGCTATCATACCCTCAGAGAGCTTTTTATAGGGAAAGGACTTATGTCATGAAGGAGTGGTTGGAACCAATGGGTGAGACATTGTACGTATCCGATCTGGACGGTACGCTGCTCACTGGGGAGGAGCGGCTGACAGAGTTTACGATCCGGGTGCTCAACCGGCTGACCCAGCGGGGTGTAAGATTCACCTACGCCACCGCCCGGTCCCGGAACTCGGCGGAGGTGGTTACCCAGGGTCTGACCAAAAGCCTGCCGGTGATCGTCTACAACGGGGCGTTTGTCCGCCGGGGTGACACGGGGGAGCTGCTGGTGAAGGAGACCCTCCTTCCCTCTCAGATAGACAGTGCCCGGGAGATTTTTCGCCGCCACGGGATCTCCCCTCTGGTGTACACCCTGCTGGATGGAGTGGAGCGGGTGCGGTGGCGTCCTGGGTCGGAGACCCCAGGGGTGGCCCGCTATCTGGCAAAGCGGAAGGGGGATCCCCGATTCCTGCCCGCGGAGGAGGAATGCTCCCTCTACGGGGGAGAGGTGTTCTACTTCACCTGCATCGGTGACCGGGAAGCCCTGGAGCCCGCCTGGGAGGAACTGAGCCGGGTGGAGGGCCTGCGGGTTCTGCTTCAGGAGGAGATCTACCAGCCGGGAGAATTCTGGCTGGAGGTGATGGCCCAAGGCGCCACCAAGGCAAACGCTGCCCGGTTGCTGGCGGAGCGTCTTGGCTGTGGCCGGATGGTGGCCTTTGGGGATGGGCTCAACGATCTGCCCTTGTTTGAAGCGGCTCAGGAGCGATGCGCCGTGGAAAACGCCGTGTCCCAGCTGAAACAGGCCGCGGACTGGGTGCTCCCCGGGAACGAGGAAGACGGGGTTGCCAAGTGGCTTTTGGCGGATACCGCCCCGGCCCTGGCCCTGGGAGAGAGCGCAGGGGAGTTCCGGCTGCGGTTGTACCGGCCTGAGGATTTGGAGGAGCTGATCCTGCTGTTTTACCAAACGGTTCGCACGGTGGCGTTGAAGGACTACACCCCGGAGGAAACAGAAGCCTGGGCGCCTTCCCCGGAAAGCGTGGATCGAGCTGCCTGGGGAGAGAGCCTGGCCGCCCACTACACCCTGGTGGCGGAACGGAACGGAGAGCTGCTGGGGTTCGGGGACATGGATGAGACCGGCTATCTGGATCGGCTGTATGTCCACAAGGACTTCCAGGGCAGAGGTGTGGCCACGGTCCTGACGGAAGCACTGGAAGGCTACGCTCGGGGGCTGGGAGCTGAGCGGGTGACCGTTCACGCGTCGCGGACCGCCAAGCCTTTCTTCCAGAAGCGAGGGTATCAGGTGGTCACGGCCCAGCGGGTGGTCCGCCGGGGCGTGGAGTTGGAAAATTTCGCCATGGAGCTGAAACTCTGAGGGAGGAGGAATGGATATGGGCGCTATCAAAGCGCTGAGGGCCCTGCTGGGCTTGATCCTGTGCCTGGTGCTGGGGGTCAGTGTGTGGCTGACGGTCCAGGGGCAGGTGTTCCATCAGGAGGAGACGGCGGTGGCCGGGATGATCTTCCGCCCGGTGGAGGAAAGCTCCCTGGAACCCACCCTGACTGGGGGAGATCTGGCGGTGATCCAGCCCCGGGAGGAGTACGCCATGGGAGAGATAGTGCTGTGCCAAGAAGAGGAGAAAGACAGTTTCCTGCTGCTGGCGGGCACCAACGGAGAGAATTTCATCGTCCAGGAAAAAGACGAGGAAACGCAGCGGCTTCTTTCCCCTGAGGCCATTCGGGGAAAGGTTGTGGCGGCTCTGCCGGGGGCGGGGACTGTGTATGAGTTTCTAGGTTCCTGGTGGGGTGCACCGGTGATTTTTGTGGTGGGGATCCTGCTGCTGGCGCTGCCCACCTTGCTGGGAGTGAGGAAGCCTTCCAGAAGAGCTTCTGCGGAAGAAATTTCAACAGAGGAACGGCCTGCTGTGGAAAAAACTGTGCGGGAAAAGCCTGGCCGGTACAAGAGCAGACACGGCCGGTGACGCTGCCCTCAGGGCAGGAGAGAAAGGAGTGAGGTCTGTGACAGCGGTATGGATCGTTTTGGCGGCGCTTATGGTGGTGATTTTGGTGCTGGCGGGGGTGACCTGGGCGTTTTTCCGGTTCAGCATCCAGCGGTATAAGGTGGAGCGTTCCGATGAGCAGTACGAGGAGCCTGATTCCATCTGGCTGCCCTTCCGGGAGCGGATGAAAGAGGCTCAGGATTACATCCGGGCCCACACGGCGGAGCGGGTAAAGCTCACCTCCTTTGACGGCCTGGAACTGACGGCCCTATACCTGCCGGTGGAGGGAGAAGCCAAGGGCACAGTCCTGGCCTTTCACGGGTACCGGTCGCTGGCCACCATTGACTTCGCCCTGGAAGTGGAGTTCTTCCACCGGATGGGATACCGGGTGCTGCTGCCCTACCAGCGCTCCCACGGGGAGAGCCAGGGAAAGTATGTCACCTACGGGGTGAAAGAGCGTTACGACTGCCGGGATTGGGCCTGGTATCTGGCCAAGCGGTTCGGGGAGAAGGAGCCTCTGTTCCTGGCGGGGATCTCCATGGGATGCGCCACAGTGGTGATGTCTATGGGGCTGGACCTGCCCAAAAATGTCCGGGGTGTGATGGCGGACTGCGGCTTCACCACCCCTTGGGAGATCATGGCCCATGTGGCCAAGCGGGATTTCCATCTGCCGCCCTTCCCATTCCTGTATCTGCTGGACCTGCTGGCCCGGCTGCGGGCAGGGTTCTCCTTGAAGGGAGCGGATACCCGGAAGGCTCTAGAAAAAAGCCGTCTGCCGGTGTTGTTCATTCACGGAGACGGGGATGACTTTGTGCCCCTGTGGATGACCCAGGAAAATTACCGGGTATGCCGGGGAGAAAAAGAGCTGATCGTGGTACCGGGAGCGGGTCATGCTCAGAGCTTTGGTATGGCCACCCAGCGGTGCGAGGAGGCCATGGAGAAATTTTTGAAAAAGTACGGCGGCCGGGCCTGAAACGCCGGTAAAAAATCTGGAAAATATGGATTGCAAACCGGCTGGGGACATGTTAAGATAGCAGTTAAGAGAGCGGCGTTCGCGGAAGCCCGAGGGATCGGGGATCTGCCTTCGCCGTCCCTTTTTGCCTGTGGACCATTTTTATCAATTCAGGAAGGAGTAAAAATCGTATGGCGCAGAGAATCCGCAGTATGACAGAGGGTTCCCCCACCAGGCTGCTTATCACCTTTGCCCTGCCTTTGATGGTGGGCAATGTGTTCCAGCAGCTCTACACGGTGGTGGATACCGCCGTAGTGGGACAAGTGGTGGGCGTCAGCGCCTTGGCCGCCCTGGGAGCGGCAGACTGGCTCAACTGGATGATCCTGGGGATCATTCAGGGCTTGACTCAGGGGTTTGCCATTTTGATGGCCCAGCACTTTGGGGCAAAGGATCACCGGGAGCTTTCCCGGAGCGTGGGGGCGTCGGTGACGTTGTGCCTGGCGTTCACCGTTCTGCTGATGGTAGCCAGCCAGCTGGCGGCTCATCCGGTGATGACATTGCTCAACACCCCGGACGATATCCTGCCCGGAGCCATGCTCTATCTGCGGATCGTGTTCGGCGGCATTCCGGCCATTATGGCTTATAATCTGCTGGCCTCCATCCTCCGAGCTTTGGGGGACAGCAAGACGCCTTTGTACGCTGTGGTCATGGCGGCTCTGCTGAACGTGGGGCTGGACTTCCTGTTTGTTATGGGATTCCGCTGGGGCATCGCCGGCGCGGCCATTGCCACGGTGATCTCCCAAGCGGCATCGGCGGTGTACTGCTTCTTCCATGTGAAGAAAATCTCCATCCTCAAGATCCATAGGGAGGACTTCCGCCTGACCTTGGACCTGACCAAGACCCTTTTGAAGCTGGGGTCCCCCGCGGCCATCCAAAACGCCATTATCTCCGTGGGAGGCATGGTGGTCCAGTCGGTGATCAACCGGTACGGCATGCTGTTTATCGCAGGCTTCACTGCCACCAACAAGCTGTACGGCATCCTGGAGATCGCCGCCACCTCTTACGGCTTCGCGGTGACCTCCTACGTGGGGCAGAACTTGGGGGCCAGGTTCGTCCGGCGGATCAAGCGGGGCATGACCTCCGCCACCCTCATTGCCCTGATCACCTCGGTGGTGATTGCCGGAGCGATGCTGGCCTTTGGCAAGCTGTTTTTGAAGCTGTTTATCTCCGGTACCCCGGAGGAAGTGGAGGCCTCCCTGCAGATCGCCTACCACTACCTGTCCATTATGAGCGTGTGCCTGCCCATTCTGTACATGCTCCATATTTACCGTTCCGGCCTGATGGGTCTGGGAGATACGGTGGTGCCTATGTTCTCCGGGTTTGCGGAGATGGTGGTCCGTGTGGGCGTGGCTCTGCTGCTGCCTTTGGTCATGGGCCAGGAGGGCATCTATTACGCCGAGGTGGGCGCCTGGACCGCCGCCGCGGTGCTGCTGGTGGCAGCCTATTACATCCGAATGAGTGCCCTGTCCAGACGGAAGGGCTTTGCACTTGACGAGAAAGAATAAGGAAGGAGAGAAGGAAGTTTCTATGGAGCAGACTATGAAGGAAAACAGCATCACTCAGGGGGTGATCTGGAAACAGCTGCTGATCTTCTTTTTCCCCATTCTGATCGGCACCTTTTTCCAGCAGCTCTACAACACCGTGGACACCATCGTGGTGGGCCAGTACGTGGGCACCCAGGCCCTGGCGGCTGTGGGCACCACCGGCACCCTGATCAACCTGCTGGTGGGCTTTTTCGTGGGCGTGTCCTCCGGCGCCACGGTTATCATCTCCCAGTTCTTCGGCGCTGGGGACGCCAAAAACGTGTCTAAGGCGGTGCATACCTCCATGGCTTTGGCCTTGGCAGGTGGAGTCATCATCATGGTGCTGGGACTGCTCACCGCGGAGCCTTCCCTGCGTCTCTTGGGCGTGCCCGAGGACATTATGGGGGACGCTTTAACCTATGTGAACGTGTACTACTGCGGCATTATCGCCTGCATGATCTACAACGTGGGCACCGGCGTGCTGCGGGCCATCGGAGACTCCCGGATGCCTCTGTATGTGCTCATCGTCTGCTGCCTGGTGAACATTCTGCTGGACCTGCTGTTCGTGCTGGCCTTCCGGTGGGGAGTGTTCGGTGTAGCCATCGCCACGGTGCTGTCTCAGGTGGTCAGCGCGGTGCTGATCATGCTGCGGCTTATGCTCACTCGGGAGTCCTACCGGGTGGAGCTGAAAAAGATCCGCTTCGACCGGAGCATCCTCCGAAACGTCATTCGCATCGGCCTGCCCGCAGGCTTGCAGTCGGTGCTCTACTCTGTGTCCAACCTGGTGATCCAGGCAGGCATCAACTCCTTCGGCACCGACGCCATTGCCTCCTGGGCGGCCATCGGCAAGATCGACGGCTTCATCTGGATGGTGATGAACGCCTTCGGTATCTCCATCACCACCTTTGTAGGCCAGAACTTCGGCGCGCGGAAGTATGACCGGGTCAAGCGCAGCGTGCGGGTGTGTCTGCTGATGACCCTGGGCGTGACCATCGCCCTCAGCGGCCTGCTGCTGATCTTCATGGAGCCCCTGCTCCGTTTCTTCACCGGAGACGAGACCGTTATCGAAATCGGCCAGCGGTTCTTCTGGGTGCTGGGACCCTCCTACTTCACCTATGTGTTCATCGAGATCTTCTCCGGCGCCATCCGAGGAGCGGGAGAGGCCTTGCAGCCCATGCTTATTGTGTGCTTCGGCGTGTGCGGCCTGCGGATCCTGTGGATGGTCACCGCGGTGCCCCTGCTGGGGACCATGGAGTCCGTGGCCATGAACTATCCCGTCACCTGGGTGATCACGGCGCTGGTGTTTATCGTGTACTATTACCGCATGAACTGGCTGAAACGGTGTATCCGTCACAGCGGCCAGGAAGAACCCGCCCAACAGCTGGGCTGAGCGGGGATAAGAGCGTCAGAGGGAGCCTTCGGGCTCCCTTTTCGCTTTTAGTTCTGAATCCTAATTTTCGGGAGGCCGGGGTGAATTTTCCGGAACCGGGCGGGTTTTCCTACAAAAAAGGGTTGCAATTTCCCCGGTTTTGGGCTATCATGAGAGTGAAAAATGTGCGTACAAATGGGGCGCTGTCATGGGCTGTCCCGCACAGAAGGTTTCAGAATTTTTAAAAAAATGGAGGAACCCAAAATGATTAACATCCCTCAGGTGAAGCTGGGCGTCGTCGCTGTCTCCCGTGACTGCTTCCCCATCCAGCTTTCCCAGAACCGTCGGGCCGCTGTGGTTGCTGCCTGCGCCAAGAAGGGCCTGGAAGTTTACGAAGCTCAGACCACCGTGGAAAATGAGAAAGATATGCTCAAGGCCGTTGAGGAAGTTACCGCTGCTGGCTGCAACGCCCTCACCGTGTTCCTGGGCAACTTTGGCCCCGAGACCCCCGAGACCCTCATTGCCAAGTACTTTGACGGTCCCTGCATGTTCGTGGCTGCTGCCGAAGGCGACGGCGACCTGATCAACGGCCGTGGCGACGCTTACTGCGGCATGCTGAACTGCTCTTACAACCTGGGCCTGCGCGGCCTGAAGGGCTACATCCCCGAGTATCCTGTGGGCGACGCTACCGAGATCGCCGACAAGATCGCTGAGTTCATTCCCATCGCTCGCGCCATCATCGGCATCAAGGGCCTGAAGATCATCACCTTCGGTCCCCGTCCTCAGGACTTCTTCGCCTGCAACGCTCCCATCAATGGCCTGTATCAGCTGGGCATCGAGATCGAGGAGAACAGCGAGCTGGATCTGCTGGTTGCTTACAAAGAGCACGCCAACGATCCCCGTATCCCCGAGGTCTGCGCTGACATGGCTCAGGAAATGGGCGAGGGCAAGTATTATCCCGAACTGTCCGCCCGTATGGCTCAGTTTGAGCTGACCCTGCTGG
>HF972673.1:0-7758 GCA_000432995.1 Clostridium sp. CAG:1013 | reverse complement strand
CCGCCAGTATGTGGCTTTCGCCGACAAATGTTGGCCTGCCTTCCCCAGCCAGTTCGGCTTTGAGCCCTGCTATGTCAACTCCCGTCTGGCCACCCGCGGTATCCCCGTGGCCTGCGAAGTGGACATCTACGGCGCTCTGTCCGAGTACATCGGCATGTGCATCTCCGGTGACACCGTCACCCTGCTGGACATCAACAACTCCGTGCCCGCCTCCATGTACGAGGCTCAGATCAAGGGCAAGTTCGACTACGATTACAAGCTGACCGACACCTTCATGGGCTTCCACTGCGGCAACACTCCCAGCTGCAAGCTGTGCGCTGACCGCGCCGTGAAGTATCAGCTCATCCAGCATCGTCTGCTTGAGCCCGCCGGTTCCGATCCCGATTTCACCCGCGGCACCCTGGAAGGCGACATCGCTCCCGGCGAGATCACCTTCTATCGTCTCCAGAGCACCGCTGACGGCCAGCTCCGCTGCTACGTGGCGGAAGGCGAAGTTCTGCCCGTGCCCACCTGCTCCTTCGGTGGCATCGGCGTGTTCGCTATTCCCGAGATGGGCCGCTTCTATCGTCACATCCTGGTGGAGAAGCGTTATCCCCACCACGGCGCCGTGGCCTTCGGCCATTACGGCAAGCTGCTGTTCGAGCTGTTCAAGATTCTGGGCATCCAGGACATCGGCTTCAACCAGCCCAAGGGTATGCTCTACAAGACCGAGAATCCCTTCTGCTAAACTTTCTTTCACAAAAAAAGGACCATCCGAAAGGATGGTCCTTTTTCATGTCTTGTTTCAGGGTGTTGCAGCCGACCGCCGCTCTGTGCTTACAGAGTGAAGGCAATGGGGGCCAGATCGGCGTTGACGGTGAGCAGCAGGCCCTGAGCTGTATCCTCAGCCTCGGCGCCGGTCAGGTCTTGCGCGGTGTGGATGTTCCGCAGCAGCACCTTCAGGTTTTCCGCCCGGCCCTCAAAGGTGAGGGTCACCTTGCCGTCAACGTTTTTAGCGCAGGCTTTCAGCAGGTGGTTTCCGTGCATGTCCTTCACGTCCGCCACGGCCTGGTCCTTCAGGGCGAACAGGTGAAGGGTCAGATCCTTGCCGTAATCGTATTCCACCTTCTGGTCATCTGCGCCTACGGCAATCAGGGAGTTCTCCCGGGCCATGAGAGGCAGGCTCATGAAGTCGTGGACCTCGTGGCGCCACTTGCCGCCTTCCACCACTTCGCCGGTGAGGAAGTTGGTCCAGGTGCCCTCGGGCAGGTAGTAGTCCACGTCGCCGCTCTTGGTGAACACGGGAGCCACCAGCAGGCTGCCGCCCAGCATGTACTGCCGGTCCAGGTCGGTGCAGGGGATATCATCGGGGAACTCCAGCACCATGGCACGCATAGTGGGAACGCCGGTTTCATGGGTCTCCACGGCGGCGGAGTACAGGTAGGGCATCAGGGTGCATTTCAGGTTGGTGAACTTTCGCACCACGTCCACGGCCTCGTCGCCGAAGAGCCAGGGCACCCGGTAGGAGTTGGACCCGTGGAGCCGGGAATGGGTGGACAGCAGACCGAAAGCCGCCCAGCGCTTGTACACGTCCGCGGGAGCGGTGCCCTCAAAGCCGGAAATGTCGTGGCTCCAGAAGCCGAAGCCGGACATGCACAGGGAAAGACCGCCCCGGAGAGACTCGCTCATGGACAGATAGTTGGAGGAGCAGTCGCCGCCCCAGTGGACGGGGAACTTCTGGCCGCCCACGGTGGCACTGCGGGCGAACAGGCAGGCCTGGTTCTTGCCCTTGTACTCTTCCAAAAGCTCAAAGACGCACTTGTTGTACAGGTAGGTGTAGTAGTTGTGCATCAGCTCCGGATCGCTGCCGTCGTAGTACACCGCGTCGGTGGGGATCCGCTCGCCGAAGTCGGTTTTGAAGCAGTCCACGCCCTGGTCCAGCAGCACCCGCAGCTTGCTCTGGTACCACTTCCAGGCGTCGGGGTTGGTGAAGTCCACCAGGCCCATGCCCGCCTGCCACAGGTCCCACTGCCACACGTCTCCGTTGGGGCGCTTCAGCAGGTAGCCCTTCTCCATGGCTTCCTTGAACAGGGGCGACTTCTGACCGATGTAGGAGTTGATCCACACGCAGATCTTCAGGCCGCACTCGTTTTTCATCCGGCTGAGCATGCCGGGCACGTCGTCGAACATGGCCTCGTCCCAGGTGAAGTTGCACCATTCGTTTTCCTTCATCCAGTAGCAGTCAAAGTGGAACACGTGGAGAGGGATCTTCCGCTCCGCCATGCCGTCCACGAAGCTGCGCACGGTCTTTTCATCGTAGGAGGTGGTGAAGCTGGTGGTCAGCCACAGGCCGAAGCTCCAAGCGGGAGGCAGAGCAGGCCGGCCGGTGAGGGCGGTGTAGTTTTGCAGTACGGTCTTGCCGTCTCCGCCGCCGATGACCATGAAGTCGATCTTCTCTCCCGGCACGGAGAACTGCACCCGGGTCACCGCCTCGGAGCAGATCTCATAGGACACCTTGCCGCTGGTGTTCACCAGCAGGCCATAACCCTTGTTGGTCATGTAGAAGGGGATGTTCTTATAGGAGATTTCCGTGCAGGTGCCGCCGTCCTCGTTCCACATGTCCACCACCTGGCCGTTCTTCACGAAGGGCGTGAACCGCTCGCCCAGGCCGTAGACCTTCTCCCCGATGTCCAGGTCCATCTGGACTCGCATGAAGGGGCCCTCGGGCGTGGTGAGGGTGCTGATCATGGCGTGGCCGAACCGGTCGCCCACATTGGTCAGCTTCTTGCCCTCATAATAATAGGTAAAGGAAGCGGGGTTCTTGGTGATCCGCAGTTCTGTCTTGCCGCTGATAATGGACAGTCCGCCGTCGAATTCCTCCACGGTGAGGGGGCAGGCTTCCATGTCCAGCTCGAACTGGGGCTCCTTTTTGGCGCTGCCCATGAAGTGGAACGCCTGGGTGCGGAGGATGTCCGCCTTGGGGGAGGAGATAAACAGTTCCAGCACCGGGCCGCCCATGGCGCGCGCGTCCTGGGGATAGGGTACAGCGTACAGGTACACCTTGTCCTCATAGATCTTGACTTCCCGGATCTGCACCACGTCGGCGTTCTCCACGCCGGGCAGATTCATCCAGTAGCCTTTGGTGAATTTCATAAAAGACCATCCTTTCTTTCAGGTCAGATTTTTTGATGTGAGAAACGGGAGAAACAGGCCTCGCGGTTGCAAAACCGATCCCGATGGTATATAGTATATTCATTCTAAGGCGGCGTCCGGGGGAAATGCTTGTGGGAAACGGACAATTCGTTTCACTATTTTGATCTTTTTGGAGAAAGGCGGTGGGCAGGTGGTCAACCGGGAACTGAAAGAGGACCGTCAACACGGGGACATCAGCCTGCCGGTAGACTGTTACCGCATCCAACCGCCTTACTCTCTGGCTCATCCGGAGCTGGAATGCCACTGGCACGACGAGATGGAGCTGTTCAAAGTGGAGCGGGGTACTGCCCGGGTCCAGTGCGGCAGCGATTACTTTGAGGCCAAAGCGGGAGAGATGGTATTCTTCAACAGCGGAGAGCTCCACGCTGCCCAGCCTTTGAACGGCCAGGTGCTGGATTACGCCGCGGTAGTGTTCAGTCCGGAGATGCTCTGCGGGGAGCAAAGCGACATTGCTCGGCGGAAGTACATTGCCCCGGTGCTGGAAGGAAAGCTCCACCCCCTGCGGGTTACCTCTCCCGATGGGGAGGAAGGCCGGCAGATGCTGGAAGTCTTCGACCAGGTGATGGATCTGCTGGTGCGCCGTCCCCCGGTCTACGAGCTGCGGGTGCGATCCCGGCTGCTTGAGATTTTCGCCGGGCTGACAGAGCGGGGAGAGCGGAGCGTACCACAAGGGGAGAAAGCTCCCGCCCAGGGAATCAAGACCGCCATCGACTACATTCGGAGCCATTACCGGCAGCAGATCACCATCGGGGAGCTGGCCCAGCTCAGCCATATGAGTGATGGCCACTTCTGTCGGCTTTTTAAAAAGTATACCTTTAAAACACCGGTGCAGTACATTAACCGGGTGCGGCTCTCCGCCGCCATGGAGCTTTTGCTGGAAAGCGACCGGAAAGTGCTGGATGTGGCTCTGGATACGGGCTTCAACAGCCTGAGCTATTTTATCGGAGTGTTCAAGGAGAGTATGGGCTGTACGCCCACGGAATTCCGCCGGCGTCAGGGCCGGACGGAGACAATCGGGAGGGAAAACGCATGACGATCCTTTTAATACTGTTGGCCATTGTGGTAGTGATCCTGGTGCTGTGGCTGTGGGCCATTGCTCCCCAGCTGCCCCGGGCGGACTTCTCCGCCTTCCACAAATTTGACTATGCCCACCGAGGTCTCCACGACAAGGACAAAGGCGTGCCGGAAAACTCCCTGAAAGCCTTTGACCTGGCGGTGCGGGGCGGCTTCGGCATGGAGTTCGACTTGCAGCTGACCAAGGACGGGCAGATCGTGGTCCACCACGACCTTTCCATCTCCCGGACCTGTGGAGTGGACCGGAAGATCTGCGACATGACCTTTGAGGAGCTGTCCGGTTATCGGCTGTTTGGGACGGAAGAGAGGATCCCCCTGTTTTCCCAGGTGTTGGAGCTGGTAGGGGGCCGCACGCCTCTTATCATCGAGCTGAAAAGCTACACCCGCCAGGAGGAGCTGTGCCAAAAGACCATGGAGCAGCTGCGGGGCTACACCGGCCTGTACTGCGTGGAGTCCTTCGACCCTCGGATCGTCCGATGGTTCCGGCAGCATTTCCCTCGAGTGATCCGCGGCCAGCTCATGTGCCGCAAGGCTCGGAAGAACATGACCAAGCTGGAGGATTTCATCGGCCGGAACCTGCTGACCAACTTCTACACTCGTCCCCACTTTGAGGCTTACGATTTCAAAACCCGCAGCAACACCTCCCTTCGCATGGCCCGCCGTGTGTTTGGAATCCAGGAGGTGAGCTGGACTGTGCGCAGTCTGGAGGACTACAAGACCGTCAAGGAAGATGGCTGTCTGTGCATCTTCGAGAAGTTCCTGCCTTTGGAGACCGACCCTCGGAAGAAGTTCACGTTCTCCGATTTGCTGGCGGATTCCGCCAAAGCTGCCGCCGTGTGCCTGCGCTGCGGGGAGACTCAGGGGAAGGAAAGTCACTCCTGAAAAAGTGCACAAAAAACACGGGGAAATTTCTCTGCTTTTCTCTGGGGGAAAAGCGAAAAAAATTCGAAAAAACTTGAAAAAACCTTGCAAAACAGTGGGGTGTATGGTATTATAATCAAGCGTGACTGCACAGGTGTTCCAGACAAGGGAACGCCAGATATGCGATGAAGCGGGAGGTTGCGGCCCTGATGCGGCCGGTTTTTCCGTGGAGTATGTCCGATTTGAAACCGGGCGAAGGAATTTGAAGGGATGGAACCACCGGGCGAACCCGGCAGGCCGAATTTGTGCCCTTCAGAGGATGATATGGGTTTGTCCTTGCCCCGGAATCCGCGGTTCGCGGATTTCCGGTTTTTCTATGTCCAGGGTGGAAACACCCGGAACAGTGTTGAAAAAACCCAGCCCGCCTAACAGAAATTTAAGGAGGCGATTTTGAGTGGCAGTCAAGGAAAAGATCAGAATCAGAATTAAGGGGTACGATCATCAGCTGGTGGACCAGTCTTCCGAGAAGATCGTCGCCACCGCCAAGCGCACCGGCGCTCGGGTCTCCGGTCCCGTGCCGCTGCCCACCGAGAAGCAGATCATCACCATTCTGCGCGCTGTTCATAAGTATAAGGACAGCCGTGAGCAGTTCGAGATGCGCACCCACAAGAGACTGATCGACATTCTCCGGCCCAGCAACAAGACCGTTGAGGCTCTGATGGGTCTGGAACTCCCCGCCGGCGTAGAGATCGAAATCAAGCTGTAAGAAAAGACTTCACAGATTGGTTTTAAGCTACTCCGGAGCAGGAGGGTCATGTTGGAGAGATCCAACCAATAACTCTATTAGGAGGAAAGAAAGATGAAAAAAGGAATCATCGGCAAGAAGATCGGCATGACGCAGATCTTCGACGAAAAGGGAAAAGTCATTCCCGTCACTGTCATCGAAGCCGGTCCCTGCGTGGTGACGCAGAAGAAGACCGTGGAAAACGACGGCTACAATGCTGTGCAGGTCGGCTTCGGCGACCAGAAGCCCCAGCGGGTGAAGAAGCCCCTCACCGGTCACTTCAAGAAGGGCGATGTGGCCCCCAAGAAGACCCTGCGGGAATTCCGCCTGGACGACATCAGCGCCCTGAACGTGGGCGATCTGATCAAGGCCGACACCTTTGAGACCGGCGAGCGCGTGGACGTTACCGGCAAGAGCAAAGGTAAGGGCTACGCCGGCGTGATCAAGCGCTGGAACTTCCGCCGCCTGAAGGAGACCCACGGTTCCGGTCCTGTTGCCCGCCACGGCGGTTCCAACGGCGCCTGCTCCACTCCCTCTCGTGTTTGGAAGGGCCTGAAGATGGCCGGCCATCTGGGTGCTGAGACCGTCACCGTGCAGAACCTGACGGTTGCCAAGGTGGACGCCGAGAACAATCTGATCGCGGTAAAGGGCGCCATCCCCGGCCCCAACGGCGGCATCGTCATTGTCCGCGACAGTGTGAAAGCGTAAGGGAAGGAGGAATAAAGCATGCCTAGTATCGCAGTTTTGAACATGCAGGGCCAGGAAGTGGGCCAGCAGGAACTCAATGAGGCCGTGTTCGGCATCGAGCCCAACGTGTCCGTGATGAACGACATGGTGAAGAATTATCTGGCCAACCAGCGCCAGGGCACTCAGTCCGCTCTCACCCGCAGTGAGGTTTCCGGCGGCGGCAAGAAGCCGTGGCGCCAGAAGGGCACCGGCCGGGCCCGTCAGGGTTCCACCCGCGCTCCCCAGTGGACCCATGGCGGCATCGTGTTCGCTCCCAAGCCCCGGGAGTACCGCTACACCCTGAACAAGAAGGTGAAGCGCCTGGCCATGAAGTCCGCCCTTTCTTCCAAGGTGCGTGACAACGAGATGATCGTCATCGACCAGATCACTGCCGATTCCTATAAGACCAAGACCATCGCCGATATGCTCAAGGCGGTGGGTTCCGAGAAGAAGGCCCTGATCGTTCTGTCCACCATGGACGAGAAAGTGATCGCTTCCGCCCGGAACATCCCTGGTGTGAAGACCGCTCAGGTCAACACCCTGAACGTATATGACATCCTGGGCGCTGACAAGTTCATCGTCGTTAAGGATGCAGTCGCTAAGATCGAGGAGGTGTATGCATAATGGCAGCCCAGGATATCATCATCCGCCCCATCATCACCGAAAAGACCATGGACGGCAACAGCCAGAAGAAGTACACCTTTGAGGTGAGCAAGGATTCCACTAAGATCGACGTTAAGCGCGCTGTGGAAGAGCTTTTCGGCGTTAAGGTCAGCAAGGTGAACACCCTCCATGTCAGGGGCCATCTGCGCCGCCAGGGCCGCTACGAAGGCTATACCAGAAGCTGGAAGAAAGCCGTCGTCACCCTGACCGAGGACAGCAAGACCATCGAATTCTTCGAGTCTATGATCTAAAGTCTGGTCCTGATAGAGGACCCTCACGAGCGAGTGAGATCGCCCAAGTGAGAATGGGCACGAATGGGGGACGCCGCCCCCGCAAAGCCAATATAGGAGAGTGAAAACCAAATGGCAATCAAGAATTACAAGCCGACCACCGCGGCAAGGCGGAACATGTCCGTAACGGACTACACCAGCCTTTCCAAGAATGGTCCTGAGAAGAGC
>HF972672.1:8053-8607 GCA_000432995.1 Clostridium sp. CAG:1013 | reverse complement strand
TCAGGCGCCTCCACCGGCAAGTTCGAGGCCATCGAGCTGCGGGACGGTGACCAGCGCCGCTATGATGGCAAAGGCGTGCTGAAAGCCGTGCGGAACGTGACGGAGATCATCTCTCCCGCCCTGGAAAAGGTCCATAGCCTGACCATTCGGGAGATCGACCGGGTGCTGCAAAAGCTGGACGGCACTCCCAATAAGGCTCACCTGGGAGCCAACGCTACCCTGGCGGTATCCATGGCCTGTGCTCGGGCTATCGCCGCTCACTACCGGATGCCCCTGTTCCGCTACCTGGGAGGCGCCGCCGCCTATGAGTTGCCCCGACCCATGATGAATATCCTTAACGGCGGAGCTCACGCGGGGAACAACATCGATATCCAGGAGTTTATGATCGTCCCCACAGGGGCTTGCTGCTTCCGGGAAGGCCTGCGCTGGTGCGCGGAGATCTACCACACCCTGGGCCGTCAGTTGAAAGAACAGGGCCTGTCCACCGGTGTGGGGGACGAGGGGGGCTTCGCTCCAGACCTGCCCAGCGATGAGGCCGCTATCGAAGCGGTGCT
>HF972672.1:6309-8005 GCA_000432995.1 Clostridium sp. CAG:1013 | reverse complement strand
AAGGTCCAGTTGGCTCTGGACGCCGCCGGCAGCGAGTGGGTCCAGGGGAACCGGTACCGCCTGCCCAAACGGGGGAAGGAGTACGTGGTGGAGGATCTGATCGAGTATTGGGAAAACCTGGTGAACAAATACCCCATCATCTCCATTGAGGACCCCTTGGGGGAAGAGGATTTCGCCGGATGGGCCGCCCTTACCGCCCGGCTGGGGGATAAGGTCCAGCTGGTGGGGGATGACCTGTTTGTCACCAATTTGGAGCGTCTGCGCCAGGGCGTGGATGAGGGCGCGGGAAACGCCATCCTCATCAAGCCCAACCAGATCGGCACCTTGACGGAAACCCTGGACTGCATCGAGTTCGCCAAACGGAGCGGGTATAAGACCATCATCTCCCACCGTTCCGGGGAGACGGAGGATACCTTCATCGCGGATCTGGCAGTGGCGGTGAACGCCGGGCAGATCAAAACAGGAGCTCCCTGCCGTACGGAACGAGTAGCCAAGTATAACCGTCTGCTGCGGATCGAGGAGTGTTGACAGGAACGGAAAATACTGGTACGATGAAGCCACCGGAGAACTAACTTAATAGTTTTTGGTCCAGCTTTTTTTAAAAAGCTGGCGAGGTGTGGAGCGGAGCTCCACGACCTTATTGGGCAAACTAAAAGTTTGTCTCAAAAAAACCAGGGAAACAGCGAATCGCCTTTCCCGGCCGTCCAGAACGGGCTGACGGTTATCCAAAAGAAGTTCTCCAATAACAGAAAAAGCCCAACCACTCTGGGGCCAGGCCCCAGATTACATAGAAAGGAAGAGAAACATGGGAAATGTATTTGAAAGAGTGCGGAAGTGCGTAGACGCCATACGAGCGAAAACAGAGTTTGTCCCCCATACCGCTTTGATCCTGGGCTCCGGTCTGGGAGAGTTTGGGGAGAAACTCCAAAAGGAAGCCGTAGTGGAGTATGGGGAGATCCCCGGATTCCCTGTTTCCACCGTCCCAGGTCACGCCGGGCGGTTCCTGTTCGGGTATGTGGACAAGGAGCCTGTGGTGGTCATGCAGGGAAGAGTCCATTACTACGAGGGTTACCCCATGGAGGATGTGGTCCTGCCTACCCGAGTCATGGGGCTTTTGGGAGCAAAGCGGCTGGTGCTCACCAATGCTGCCGGCGGAATCGGTTCTCAGCTGGAAGCGGGGGACTTGATGCTTCTCACCGACCAGATTTCCAGTTTCGTGCCATCCCCCTTGGTGGGACCCAATGAGGATCAGCTTGGGCCTCGGTTCCCGGATATGACCCACATTTACAGTCCCCGCCTCCAGGAAAAGGCTCTGGCCGCCGCCCAGAAACTGAACATTCCCTTGAAACAGGGTGTGTATCTCCAGGCCAGCGGTCCCCAGTACGAAAGCCCTGCGGAGATTCGGATGTTCAAAGCCCTGGGCGCTGACGCCGTAGGCATGAGCACCGCCTGCGAAGCCATTGCTGCCCGGCATATGGGCCTGGAAGTGTGCGGTATCAGCTGCGTTACCAACCTGGCTGCCGGTCTGGGCGGAAAGCCTTTGTCCCATGAGGAAGTCCAGGAAGTGGCAGACCGTGTGTCCCAGCGGTTCCAGAACCTGGTGTGGGAGCTGCTCTCCGCCATGGAAGAATAAACCAGACAGCAAGAAAGCCCCCGGCGCAATGCCGAGGGCTTTTGTGTTATTAGGACGATTTAG
>HF972672.1:0-6257 GCA_000432995.1 Clostridium sp. CAG:1013 | reverse complement strand
CCGCCGTTGAGGAATACCTCGCAGGTGTGAGTGTCTCGCAGGATCTGCACGTCCCGCACTTCTCCGGCAGGCAGCTCCAACAGAATCTTCTTCCCGTCGGTGACTTTCACCAGCCACTGGCCCTGCTCCACCAGGGGATCTTCCTGAGTGAGGTAAGGTTTGGCCTCCTCCACGGGGAAGAAGCACAGCTTGCCAGCGTCGTTGAGTGTGACCTCCATGGGGACGGTCAGGCAGCCGCAGCGCACTGCATCGGGATCTTCCGGCTGACCCCAAGGAGTCATCCACCCTATCACAATCCGCCGGCCCTTGTGGTCCACAAAGGACTGAGGCGCGTAGAAGTTGGGGCCCAGAACGGGGCGCTGGAGTTCCTGGGGAGTAAAGTGTTCCCCGTCGAACTCACCCAGCACATACTGCACCGTCTGGGGTTGATCCATCCGGGAGAAGCACAGCACCCACTTGTCCCCCAGGGGGAACAGGTCGGGGCATTCCAGGACGGGACCCATTTCCCTGGTCTCAAACAGCTTGCCCACATACTCCCAGTGGAGCAGATCCGCAGACTTGTACAGCACCACGGAGGTGAGACCATCCAGGCCCACGCCGCAGACCATACGGTAAGTGCCGTCGGTCCAGGGGAACACCTTGGGGTCCCGGAAATCAATGCTGTTGGGGTCCACAGGGCTTTGGGGAATGATGGGATTCTCCGAATGCTTTACAAAGTGGATTCCATCCTGGGTGGTGGCCAGGCATTGGGTCTGGGCTTTGTTCTCTCCCACCGCGGTGTAGAACAGATAGAGGGTGCCGTCCTTTTCCACAGCAGAGCCGGAGAAGCATCCCAGAGTGCTCTCGTAGGGCTGGTCGGGATAGAGAGCGATGGGAAGTTCCTCCCAGTGGATCAGATCGTCGCTGACAGCGTGGCCCCAGTGCATGGTGTCCCACACAGGCGCGTGAGGGTTATGCTGGAAAAAGGCGTGGTATTTGCCTTGAAAATAACAGAGACCGTTGGGGTCGTTAAGCCAACCCTTGTTGGGCTCCACATGGTATTGCAGCTTCGGAAGCATGGAAAAACACTCCTTTACCTGGAAAGATAAATGAAAAAGCCGGGAACCAAAAGCCCCCGGCGAAAGGTCTATGTTCATCATACCCCAGAACGGGGAAAATTACAAGAGCAATAAGTGACCTCCCAGGGCCTTAGCCTCGGCGCTGTCGTGGGTGACCACCAGGACAGTCTTTCCCTTGGTTTTTCCCAGGAAATAGTCTATTACCAGGGCCTTTGTCTCTTCGTCCAGACCCTTGAAGGGCTCGTCGCAGAGAAGCACGTCGTACTCTGCCGCCAGAGCTCGGAGAATAGCCACCCGGCGCTTCATTCCGCCGGAAAGAGTGCGCACCGGCTGTCCCAGACTGTCGGAAAGCCCTAAAGCGGAGAGCATCTCCGCTGCCTGTGTTTTGGTTAGGGAGGGGTTCACCAGCCGAATGTTGGACACTGCTCCCGCATTCTCACAGAGCCGGTCCTCCTGGAATACGGCGCTTTTTTTTCGGCCTTCCATGCCCAGGATCTCCCCGCTGTCGGGGGATTCCAGTCCTAGCAGCAGGGAAAGCAGAGTGGTTTTTCCGCAGCCGGAAGGCCCCATGACACAGGTCAGTTCCCCTTCGGGGAAGGTGTGGGAAAAGCCGCTCAGCACCTGCTTTTCTCCGAAGGCTTTGCTCACCTTTTTCAGTTGGATCTCCATAGGGTCCTCCTTTCAGCTCTGTTCCAGCCGGTGGACCAGCCGGTCCAGCAGGAATAGGAAGCACTTCTCAAACACCAAACTCACCAGGATGATGACCACCGTCCAGGAGAACAGGTCCGGAGTGGCCAGATACACCTTGGCTTCATAGAGCCGCTCGCCAATGGAACCGTCGGGCAGGCCGATGACCTCCGCGGCGATGCCTGCCTTCCAGCACAGTCCCAAGCCCACAGCGCAGGCGGACCGGAAGAAGGGCGCCACCTGAGGCAGATACAGGTACCGCAGCCGTCGGAGGAAGGGGACCCGAAACACGTCCGCCATTTCGGTGAGCTTCTTATCCATACTGGAAATACCTCCCAGTACGTTGGAGTACACGATGGGGGTGACCATCAAAAAGGAGATGACCACCGACAAATTCCGGGAGGGGACCCAGATCAGCACCAGGATGATAAAGGAAGCCACGGGGATAGATTTCACCACGCTCATGAGAGGGGCGGTGAGGTCCCGCACCGGGGAAAACCGGGAGGAGAGCACCGCCAGCACTGTGCCAGTGACGCAGGCCAGCAGGAAGCCTAGGGTGATCCGCCAGAAGGAAAAGAGGATGGCTCCCCAGAAATCCCAATGGGGGACAAGCTCCCCCAACCGGAGCAAAACAGAAACAGGAGATACCAAAAGGATCTCCTGTCCCAGGGCCATGGCGGCAAGCTGCCAGACGATGACCCACACGGCCACCGCCCACAGCCGCACACCAGGGCGGCGCTTGTTCTGTTTTTCTCCCGTTTTAACCGACGTAGTAGAAGTCGTCACCGGGCATCTCCCCTCCAATCGACTTGGGGTTCTGGTCCAGCAGGGTTTGCAGGTAAGCGGAAAGTTTGGCCTTCATGTCGTCTCCGGAGATGAAAGCGATGTTGCACTCCGGCAGAGCCTTCACAGCCACGGCCTCGGGAACGATGTCATACTCGCCAACCAAAGCGGCGGCGCCTTCCACATCCTCTTCGGTGTAGGCTACGGATTTCTCGTACTCAGCCAGGAACGCGTTCACCAGGTCAGGATTCTGCTCCACAAACTCTTTCCGGCCTACCACCACGCCGGTGATGAGGGTGGCGTCGCTGCCGCTCTCAGAGGCCAGCTTTTCCCACTCTTCGGTGATATCCAACGCCACCCGCAGATTCTCATTCTGAGTCTGGGCGGTGGTGACGAAGGGCTGGGGCAGCATGGCGATGCCGGTGGTGTCGGCGGCCAAAGCAGCCACACACTCGGAGTGCTCGCTCTTCCATTCAATGGTCACGTCTGTTTCAGGATCGATGCCGTTTTGAGTGAGCATGTAGTTCAGAGCGTATTCCGGGGTGGAACCTTTGCCGGAAGCGTAGATGGTCTTGCCTTTCAGGTCCTCCACGGACTGGATCGTGTCGCCGTTCTCCACAATGTACAGCACGCCCAGGGTATTGATGGCCAGCACTTGGACCTGACCCTCGGTGTTGTTGTACAGCACGCTTGCCAGGTTGGCAGGCACTGCGGCGATGTCCAATTCTCCCTGCACCAGCTTGGGAGTGATCTCATCGGCGGAAGCGTAGATGGAGAAGTCATACTTGGGAGAAGAGGAAGCCTTGTCGTCGCTCATCATCTTCACCATACCCATGGCGGTGGGGCCCTTCAAAGCGGCCACTACAGCGGTGCCAAGATCAGCGGTCTCTTCTTCGGCAGCGGAGCTTTCAGAGGCAGGCTGGCTCTCAGGCTCGCTCACCTCAGAGGAAGTCTCGCTCTCTGTCTCGCTGGCCAGGGAGGAGGTACCCGTCTCGGAGGACTGGCTGCTGGAAGTGCCGGTCTGACTGGAGCAGCCGAACAGGGTCAGGCACAGGGCAAGAGCCAGTGCCAGGGACAAAACACGTTTCATCATGATCCAAACCTTTCTGCCCGCAAACTGTGATTGGCGCCGCGGGCTTGCGCCTAGTGTATGGCTTGCGCGCCTTGACGCGCTTGCTGGCATTTAGCGGGATCCGGGGCCTTTCAGCAGCCGGAACCGGTCTTTGTGGAAGTCGATGAGCCCCTCCTGCTTCATGCGGGAAAGCTCTCGGGAAAGAGCAGTGCGGTCGATGTTCAGATAGGCGGCCATAGCGTTTCGATCCAGAGGCACGGAGAATTCCCCGCCGGTTTGGGGGTCGATCCCCTTTTGAGCGGCGGCCTGGGTCAAATAGGCCAGCACTTTTTCCCGGACAGTCCGCCTTGCCAGGCAGCTGATCCGGCTGTTGAGCACCAGAGATTTTTCCGCCAGACTGGAAAGGTAATTGCGCACCAGCACTCCGTGCTCGGGGCAGTTGTTGGAACAGGGGGAGGAAAGAGCGTCTCCTGGGAAAAACAGGGCGGTGAGCTCTTCCTGTGCCTGGATGAAAACCGGGCTTTTGTGATCCCGGCTGGCGGCCAGAAATACCCCCATCAGACTGCCGGGAGATAAAAGACTGAGCACTACCGGTTCCCCGAAGCGATCCTCCATCAGGGAACGGCCCTGGCCGGACAGCACCAGCCCCACCTCCTGAGCCCGGTCTCCCTCCCGAAGGAGAAAGGCGCCGGGGGCAAAGGTCTCACGCCGGGCGTGGAGACAGGAAAGCATCTCTCGAAGCTTCTCCCTCCCAATGCCGTGGAATAGGGGACAGCGGGTGAGCAGGTCAAATTCTTCAATCGTCAGTTCCATAACAAAAATGTTGCCATAGCAACTTACCTCCGCGAGAAGCATTATACAACACCGAGGGCAAAAACGCAAGAGATTTTTCTTTTTCTCAAAACGCTGGGTTATTCCTTGTTTTTTCAGAATGTAAGCTGTATGATGGCCCCAGGAAACAAAAAGAAAACCGGAAGCGGTTGGCTTCCGGTAAGAGAGAACTTTTTCATATTAAGAGAGGGCAGTGAGTCGCACCAGATCCTCTCCCGCGGAGACTTGGCCGGTTTTCAGCAGATCCAGCTTCCAGCCGGTCTGGCAGTTGCAGAACACAAAGGGTGTTTCCAAGGAACAGTGATGGGCCTTCATCACTTGGGGATCAAAGGACAACAGCTTTTGGCCACGCTTTACCGGGTCACCGGTCTGGACAAATAGCTGGAAACCCTCTCCCTGCAAGCGGTTGGTGTCAGTGCCCACGTGGATGAGAAATTTGACTCCTTCCTCCGTCTCCAATCCCAAGGCGTGCTTCAGGGAGAAATCCACCTTGGCGTCGGCGGGGGAGTACAATACAGGATCGGTGGGGAGAATGACCACTCCGTCCCCTACGATCCCCTGGGAGAAAGTGAAATCGGAACAATGGGAAACAGGCTGTACCTCTCCCGAAAGAGGGCACCCAAACAGAAGGATCGTTCCCGGCGAAACAGCGGCCATACGCTTGCTCCTTTCCCCACCGGGCCCCAGGGCGGATATGCCATGAAAGCCCCATGTTTGACATGATATAGCTTAAATTGACAAGTATAGTGGAATACTTCTGTATCATTTTACAGGAGGGAGAGGAGAACTGTCAAGGGTTTTCCAAAGATTTAACAATCTTCCCGGAGCGTGTGAAAAAAGTTCCCGGCCCCTGTAAGAAAAAGGGGAGGGAAGGAGTCTAATGGGCAAAGAACCTGAGAGAGGAGGGACAGTCCGTGGAAAAACAACAGCGGGCGCTGGTGAAGAAAGCCATGCGAGGCGATCCGAAAGCATTTGGGACGCTGATAGAGCTGGAGCAGGAATACCTGTATCGCATGGCCTTCCTCTACGTCCGCCAGGAAGCCGACGCTTTAGACGTGGTGCAGGATACCATCGTCAAGGCCTACAAGAGCCTGAAAAACATTCGGGAGCCGGAGTATTTCCGCACCTGGCTGACGAAGATCCTCATCAACACCGCCCAGGATCTTCTCCGTCAGAAGAAACCTTTGGCATCCCTAGAGGAAGAGGCGGGATTGACCGTCCGAGAGGAACTCCCCTCGGAGGACCGGCTGGACCTGTACCAAGCCTTGGAGGATCTGCCGGAAAAATACCGTGACGTGATCAAGCTGAAATACCTGGACGGGTACACCATTCGGGAGATCAGCGCCGCCACCGGCATGCCGGAGGGCACCGTGTCCGTGTATTTGCGGCGGGCTGTCAAACAGCTGCAAACCATTTTGAAGGAGGAGCCTGTATGCGAGAAGATTTGACGATTCCGGAGATCCCCATCCCTGGAGAACTATCCCAACGGGTTGAGGAAGCCATGACCCAGGTGCGGGCCATTCACAGAAAGCGGGTGCTTGGCCGGTGCAGCGCCGTGATGGCCTGCTTTGTGGCAGTGGCAGCGGGCCTGCTCACTCTGAGCTGCGCCAATCCCGCTCTGGCTTCCCAGATCCCCCTGGTGGGAAAATGGCTGGGAAGCCTGTTCTACGAGACAAATTACGAAAGCAAAACCGGCACCAACGGCGCGTATCTTGAGACCTACGATGTGCTGGAAGACGTAAACGCGGCAGCCGTCACAGAAAGCGAAGACTGGGAGATCACTTTCCAGCAGGGATATACCGACGGCAACACGGTGCAGCTTTCCC
>HF972671.1:99501-101534 GCA_000432995.1 Clostridium sp. CAG:1013 | reverse complement strand
GGGTGCCAACAGCCGCATCGGCCACGGCCAGACTCTGGTGGTGGAAGCCTGCGAATATGTGGATACATTCCTTCAGCTTTACCCCGCCGTGTCCGTGATCCTCAACATCGACGCGGACCATTTGGACTACTTCAAGACTGTGGACAACATCGTTAAATCCTTCCGGCAGTTCGCCCAGCAGACCTCCCAGCTCATCGTGGTCAACGGGGACAATGAACGGGCTATGGAAAGCGTGAAGGACCTGACCAACGCCAAGATCGTCACCTTCGGCATGGGCGAGCACAACGACTACTACCCCACCGAGATGAACGAAGAGGACACCGCCTGCGAGGACTTCACCCTCACCTACCACGGCGAGAAGCTGGGCCGGGTGAACTTGATCGTTCCCGGTGAGCACAACATGCTCAACGCTGTCGCCGCGGCTGCTGTGGCTCATAGCCTGGGAGTGGATCCTGAAAAGATCTGTGCCTCTCTGGGCAAATTCTCCGGCGTGCACCGCCGCTTCGAGGTGCTGGGCAAGTTTGAGGGTGTCACCGTGGCAGACGACTTTGCCCACCATCCCACAGAGCTCAACGCCGTGCTCACCTCCGCGGTGCGCATGGGCTACAATCAGGTGTGGGCCGTGTTCCAGCCTCATACCTACTCCCGCACCTATAACCTGCTGGATGACTTCGCCAAGGCCCTGTCCATTCCCCACCATGTGGTGATGACGGAGATCCTGGCAGTGCGCGAGACCAACACCTACAACATTCACACCAGCGACTTGGCCGCCAAGATTCCTGGCAGTGTTTGGTTCAACAGCTTTGAGGAGATCGCTGACTACGTGATGGAACACGCCAAGCCCGGAGACTTGATTCTTACCTTGGGCGGCGGCGACATCTACAAGTGCGCCAATCTCATCGT
Organism: Clostridium sp. CAG:1013; assembly: GCA_000432995.1. Taxonomy (GTDB): domain Bacteria; phylum Bacillota; class Clostridia; order Oscillospirales; family Acutalibacteraceae; genus Acutalibacter. The sequence goes on along the minus strand of HF972671.1, from coordinate 100,631 downwards.
AGAGAAATACCAGCAGCGTGCGAAGCAGTGATCCATGCTGACAGAGGACTATATCGTCCGGATGATCCGGGACATGGGCAGGCTCTTGGCCCGTGTTTTAGGCAGTGACGCGCTGGAACCGGAAACCGTTGAGGCAAGTTCGTCTCTTCCCTCTGGAGATGGGCTTCCCCTTTTGGAAGAGCTAAAAAACATGTGCGGCCGGGGAGAGATTAACCAGGCGGAAGACCTGCTCTTTGAGCGGCTGGATTTTTCTGATCCTTCCACCTTCCCCATCGCGCTGGTATTTTACCAGCATCTTAACGAGTTTTCCGACAAAGAGCTGGAAGCCTGGGATTACTCCCGGGAGGAGATCTTCCAGGGATTGGAGGACTGCGCCAGGGAATACGGCGTAGATCCTCAGCTAATGGAGGCTTTTCGGACCTGATCTCCTCAGGAAAGGATGTTGCAAGCCAATGGTTAAAGCCATTTTCTTTGATATTGACGGGACCCTTTTGGATCCCGCCACAAAGCAGGTGCCCCGATCCACCCTGGCCTGTCTCAACGCCCTGCGGCGCAAAGGGATCAAGCTGTTTGTGGCTACGGGACGCTTCCCTGGGATGACTACTTTTTTAGAGGAAATCTTCCCTTTTGATGGATTCATCACCCTCAACGGCCAGCTGGCAACGGATCGACAGGGGCAGGTTCTACACCGTATGCCCCACCGGCCGGAGGTCATCCGAAAGCTGGTGGACTTGGTGCCTCAGGCTGGATTCCCCTGCCTCATCATCGAGGAGGACCAGTGCTTCGCTGTGGAAGACAGCAAAGTGATCCGGGACCACTTCGCTTGGGCGGGACTTCCCGCACCGGAGCTTTATTCAATCTCACGGTTGGAACAGCACCCGGTACTTCAATTCCTGGCCTACATATATCCGGATCAGACCCATCTTCTGACTCCCCTTGGCCCCATCGCCATCACTGGATCCGCCCACGGCATACTGGACGTGATCCCCAAGGAGGGCGGTAAAGAAGTTGGTATCGCCGCGGTGGCAGACCACTACGGCTGGAAGCGTGAGGATATCCTGGTGTTTGGCGACGGTCCCAACGACGCGGAGATGCTTCGCTGGGCCGGTACCGGCGTAGCCCTGGGCAAC
>HF972671.1:83870-99479 GCA_000432995.1 Clostridium sp. CAG:1013 | reverse complement strand
GTAGAGGAAGCCAAAGCCGCCGCTGATTATGTCACCTCCCCGGTAGGAGAGGACGGCGTAAAAAACGCCCTGCTTCACCTGGGGATGCTCACTGAAAAAGATCTGAATGAACCGTAAAAAAAGCGGACTGGAAAACCAGTCCGCTTTTCGTATGCGCTATGTTCTTGTAGATCAATAGTAAGCAACCAGGGGATTCAGCTTGCCATGGCCTCGGTTGTCCATCTTGTCGATGTACTTGATGGCCTTGCCCGCTCCCAGCACCACACAGTTCTCCGGGTCGTCAAAAGTGACCACAGGGATCTTTGTCTTTTTGGAGAGCAAAGTAGAGAAACCGTAGAGGTTGGCGGATCCACCGGTGAGATAAATACCGTCGGTGAAGATGTCTGCCAGCAGCTCGGGAGGCGTTTCCTCCAAAGTCTCCTGCACCGTCCGAATGATGGAGATGGCCGGCTCGATAAGTGCTTCGATCATCTCATCGGAGTTCATCACGGTGGTCTCAGGCAGGCCGGTCATGGCGTTGCGGCCCTTCAAGGTGTACTCCAGCAGCTTCTTCCGAGGATAGGCACAGCCGATGGCGATCTTAGCCTCTTCAGCGGTACGGTCCCCAATGAGCAGGTTGAACTTCTTACGCACATACTTCACGATGGCGTCGTTGAAATCCGCACCCGCGATGTTGCAGGAGTTGGCCACGGCGATGCCGTTCAAGGAAATCACAGCCATGTCGGTGGCACCCTCGCCAATGTCCACGATCATAGTGCCGTGGGGTACAGCAATGTCCACACCTGCACCGATGGCTGCGGCCACAGGCTCTTCGATCAGGCAGACCTTCCGCACGCCAGCGGCAGTGATAGCTTCCACCACGGCCCGCTTTTCCACCTCGGTGACATTGCAGGGCACGCTGACAACCACACGGGGCATAAACACCCGGCTGGAGCTGATCTGTTTCAAATAATAGCTGATAAGATGCTCAGCCATGGAGAAGTCGGAAATGACGCCGTTGCTCAAGGGCCGGGAAACGGTGATCCGCTCGGAGGTGCGGCCCAGCATGTCATAGGCGGCGCTGCCAATGGCGATGACTTCATCGGTCACGTTGTCCACGGCAATGATGGAAGGCTCGCTCAAAACGATGCCCTTACCGTCCAAATACACTTTAAACCGGGAAGTCCCCAGATCTATGGCGATATCGGTTCCTATCATCCTGAAAATCATCCTTACACAAAAATTCCATACAATCTTTGGCCCTACTAAAGGCGCAAGGCCGCTATTATTGAATTATACAACAAAACCGCTGCGTTTTCAACAGGAGAAATCTTTTCCTTGCTCTTTCATCCCACCTGTGCTATACTTTTCCTCAAATTTCCGAGAGGAGGACGGAACATGGCAAAGTATGAGGAGATTTTTCAGGGAAAGGAACAGAAGTTCCTGATCCGCAATGCAGTGGGCAGCGACGCTCCGACCGTAATCCAATACATGACCACGGTGAATCGGGAATCCACGTTTCTTTCCATGGAACCAGGGGAATTCGAGAGAATTTATTCCCTGGAAAGGGAAACTGCTCTGCTCCAGGGCTGGGTAGACGCGGAAGAACACTTGTCCCTTCTTGTCTTGACCGAGGACGGAGATATGGCCGGAAGCTGCAACTGCTCCTACTCCACGGAGAAGATCCGCTATCGCCACCGAGCCAGTCTGGGCATTTCCGTGCGGCAGGACTACCAGCGGCAGGGCATTGCCCGAAGGCTGATGGAGATCCAAGAAGAATGGTGCCGGTCCCAAGGCATTGAAAAGCTGTGTCTGGAAGTGGACACCCTGAACACCAAGGCCATCGGCCTGTATCTGAGCCGTGGCTTCGTAGTAGAGGGCACTCTCCGTCGAGAAGCGAAGATGCCCGACGGAACCTACCGTGACCTGTACGTAATGGGAAAAATGCTGTAAGAAACAACCCCGCTGCCTGTATGGACCCAGGCGACGGGGTTTTCCTTTATCTCATAAGGTGATCGATCGCGGCGGGCAATTCTTCCAAAGAGGAGATCTCTAAATCCGGGCAGACGTCCCCTCTCCCTTCCCCCTTGCGATTGACCCAGCAGGTCCTCATGCCCACCGCTTGAGGGCCTTTTACGTCATCCGTGAGGGAATCCCCCACGAAAAGGGCCTCCTCCGGCAAAACATTCAGCTCTCCCAGGATCGCCCTATAGAAGGCCTGGTGGGGCTTATAGACCTTCAAGGACTGGGAGGTGAAAATTCGGGAACTGGGGATGGGCAGCTCAGCACGGTGCAGGTCCTCCTGTAAGGGGGCCGTGTCTGTGGTGGACCCTATAGCTAAAAGGAACCTTTCCGACAGTTTCTCCAAAACCTGCTTCACTTCCGGAAAAGCAACACGCGTCCCCTGGATCCGCAGCATAATCTCCACGTCTTTCCCTGCGTCACGAGTAAATCCATACTTCCCATAGAGTTCTTCCAGATCCAAAGCGTAGATGTCCTGCTCCAAGCGAAAGTCTGGCAGCTCTGCCATGTGTTGGTGATGGAGTGTCTTCCACTCTCCGTAAAACGCTTTTGGGGAAATATCCGGACGACCGTTCACGGCGAGGATCTCCGCAGTCGCGTCCACAGAGCCGGTACCTGTGAAAAACAGCGTCCCATAACCGTCAAATACAATGACTTTCAGCAATGAGTATCCTCCTTACGCACCAGTCATTCTTCCCCTTCCAGAAAGAACTTCAAACCTGTATACCGTCTGGTTTTCCGGTCGTTTTCGATCATGGCACCTACCACGCCTCGCTGGCCCACCAGGATCAGCAGCTGCTTGGCACGGGTTACGCCTGTGTACAGCAGGTTCCGATAGCACAGCTGTCTGGGAGGCTTCAACACCGGGATGATTACTGCTGGAAACTCGTTGCCCTGACTCTTGTGCACTGTCACTGCGTAGGCGGGTTCCAGCTCGTTGGAAGCGTGCTCGAAGTCGTAAAGCACGTCCTTATCGTCCACCCGCACATGCAGCGAGCCACCGGGCCGGTCAATGTCGGTGATAACACCCATGTCTCCGTTGAACACACCTTCTCCAGTGGTACCGTCGTCTTTTGTCCAGGGCAGGTTGTAGTCGTTGCGAATCTGCATCACTTTATCGCCCAACCGGAACAGGGTGCCGTTGATCTTTACCTCCTGTTTCTCCCTGGACGGAGGATTGATCGCTTCCCGCAGCAGCTTGTTCAACTCCACGGTACCCAGCTCCCCTTTCCGTCCGGGGCACAGCACCTGAATGTCCGTGACACTGGAATAGCCGTAGCTATTAGGCAGTCGAGTGGAAGCAAGGGACACAATAAGCTGTGCCGCTTTGGCCACGTCCTCTTGAGGCAGGAAGAAAAAGTCACTGTCCCGGCGGTTCAGCTCAGGCAGCTTTCCCTCCACGATCCTGTGAGCGTTGGTAACGATCAGGCTCTCCATGGACTGGCGGAAGATCTCCTTCAGCTGCACCGTGGGGAACAGTCCGGAGGCGATCAGGTCTCCCAGCACGTTGCCCGCACCCACACTGGGGAGCTGGTCGCTGTCCCCCACCAGCACCAACCGGCAGGAAAAGGGCAGCGCCCGCAAAACGCTTTCAAACACATAGGAGTCCACCATGGAGAGCTCGTCAATGACAAGACAGTCGCACTCCAACGGATTGCGCTCGTTTCGGGTGAACACAGGGTTGTCCTGCTCGTCCCAGTCCACTTGGAGCAGTCGATGGATAGTCTTGGCCTCTTCCCCAGTAAGCTCGCTCATACGCTTGGCAGCACGTCCCGTAGGCGCTGCCAAAAACACCTGCTCCCCCGCCTCTTTCAGCAGGTGGATGATGGCATTTAGTGTGGTGGTCTTGCCGGTGCCAGGTCCACCGGTGAGGATGAGAATTCCCTGCTCTAAAGCGGCTCGGATGGCTTCCTTCTGTTTGTCCGCGTAGTGGATTCCCTTTTCCCTCTCGATGGCAGCGATCTTCTTGTCCGCCCCACCGATGGCATTGGGGGCCATCCCCATCATAGACTTCATACGGGCGGCGATATAGCTTTCGGAAACGTGCTGCTTTTGCAGGAACAGGTAGTCCCGGTCGTGAAAATTCTCGCAGATGGTGTGAAAACTCTGGCACAAGGTGTACACCCCGTCCTGAACGGCTTCCAATTCCACGCCCAGCAGCTGAGCCGCCGCTCCGCAGAGCTTGTCCATGGGCAGGCAGGTATGGCCATTGTTCAGGTTGTGGCGCAGCACGTAAAGGATCCCCGCCTGGACCCGGCCACTGTCGTCCAGAGCCTTCTCCATGGACTGAGCGATAGCATCAGCAATGTCGAAGCTGATGTCCATACCCTCACCGCACAAACAGTAAGGGTCCTCCTGGATGCAGGCGATGGACGCTTCCCCAAACTGCTTCCACACCAGCACGGTCTCCTCCGGACGGACGCCGTATGCTCCCAGGAACATCATCAGCTCCCGGATGCCGTAGATCCGTTTCAGCTCCTCCCCCAGCTCCTTGGCCTTCTCCGGAGTGATTCCCTTGATTTGAGCCAAACGCTGAGGATCGTTTTCCATCACTTCCAAAGCTTTGTCCCCAAAGGTCTGGATGATCCGCCGTGCCATGGCAGGACCAATGCCCTTCACCGCTCCCGAGGAGAGATATTTCAGCATGGCAGCGGTGGTGGCAGGCCGAGCCCGATCGAAGGTCTCCGCCTTAAACTGGTCCCCAAAGGCCGGGTGGCTTTGCCAGGTGCCGTAGACCCTCAGCTCTTCCCCTTCACTGACGAAGGGAAAAGACCCCACCACCGTGACCATGCCTCCCTCCGTGGCAAGCTCCATCACGGTGTATTGATTTTTATCGTTGTGAAATGTAACATGGTCCACGGAGCCACAAAGCTCCAGTAGGGCCTTTTCCTGTTCCGCCAAGGCACTTCCCCCGTCACTGCGTTTTAGATTCTTCCACTATATGATACACCAGATCGTTCTGTTTGCAAAGTCGCAGTTGAGGATACCTGCGCTCTAAGATCTTGCACACTGCCTCCACCTGAGGATCCTCCTTCTCATTGAGGCAAAGGAGTTTCCACTCGCCCCAGTCCATCCAGCGAATCCGAGCCATGGCTCCCCGCACCAGCTGCTCACACTCCTCCCCGTTGGAGGGAATCACCACCCATGCTCCTTTTACAGGTGCCACAGGCTTCAGCAGCCAGAAGATCCCCAGTCGGATCAGCTCTACTAGCCCCAATGCAGATAGCGCCGCTGTCAGCCCCCAAAACAACAGTTCCATGGAATATCACCTCTTACTCCAGTGTATGCCCAGGAGCTGAGCCGGTGCTTTTCCACAGACATAAAAGAACGGGCCCGAAGGCCCGCTCTCATTGTTTTACTGCTCCTGCACAGCCCGGAGAAGGGCCTCAGTGCGATTGGTCTTTTCCCAGGGAGCATCCAAGTCCTCCCGGCCCATGTGGCCGTAAGCGGCCAGATGACGGTAAATGGGACGGCGAAGATCCAGCTCCTTGATAATAGCGGTGGGACGCAGATCGAATACCTGCTGGACCGCCTGAGAGAGCCGGTCGTCGCTGACAGTGCCGGTGCCGAAAGCATCCACCATGATGGACACAGGACGTGCCACGCCAATAGCGTAGGCCAGCTCAATCTCGCAGCGGCGTGCCAGACCAGCAGCCACGATGTTCTTGGCCACCCAACGGGCAGCGTAAGCAGCGGAACGGTCCACCTTGGTGGGATCCTTGCCGGAGAAAGCGCCGCCGCCATGACGGCCGTAGCCGCCGTAGGTGTCCACGATAATCTTACGGCCAGTGAGACCGCTATCTCCCACAGGCCCGCCAATTACGAACCGTCCAGTGGGATTGATATAGATCCGAGTGTTCTGGTCAACCAGTTCCGCGGGAACCACCGGCTTAATCACGTACTTGATAATGTCTTTTTTCAGCTTTTCCAGCTTTACGTCCTCGTCATGCTGGGTAGACACCACAATGGCGTCCACACGCTTGACCGTGTCACCATCGTACTCCACAGTGACCTGGGTCTTGCCGTCAGGACGGAGATAGTTCAAAGTTCCGTCTTTCCGCACCTGAGCCAGACGCTTTGCCAGCTTGTGGGACAGAGAAATGGCCAAAGGCATTTTCTCAGGAGTCTCGTCGCAGGCGTAACCAAACATCATACCCTGGTCGCCAGCGCCGGTGAGGCTGTTCTCGTCAGTCTCGCCGTTCTTTGCTTCCAGAGACTGGTTTACGCCCATAGCGATGTCGGGAGACTGAGTATCGATAGAAGTGAGCACACCGCAGGTGTTGCCGTCAAAGCCGCACTTGGGATCGTCGTAACCGATCTCCTTTACAACCTGCCGCACAATGGCAGGAATATCCACATAGCAGGAAGTGGTGATCTCACCCATCACATGGATCACGCCGGTGGTAGCGGTGGTCTCACAAGCCACATGGGCTTCCGGGTCTTGCTCCAGGATGGCGTCCAGTACGGCATCAGAGATCTGGTCGCAGACTTTGTCGGGGTGGCCCTCAGTCACGGATTCAGAAGTAAACAGTTTTGTCATCACAATTCCCCTTTCTAAAGTCATTCATTCCCATCAAGTTTCATTCCCGTAAAAGAAAAGGACCACTCGAAAAACGAGGGTCCTAACAGTAACCTCATCTTCCGGTTCTCACCGCAGGAATTGGCACCTTTTGGGAGAACGTATTCCGTCCTCTCCCTAGGTTGCCGGGCATCACAGGGCCTGTCCCTCCGCCTCTCTTGATAAGGAAGTATTCATTTGTTCAATTAAGAATTATATCAGCTTGGAGCCTGTTTGTCAACAGGGGAATTGCGGATCAAAGAGTTCGCCTCTGCCTGGAGAAACAGCCAACAGCAATCCCCAAAGCCGGTGGAAGCATCCCCCACAGGAAGCTGCTTGCGGTCCAAATGCTTCTGGCCCAGGACAGGGGGACCATCCAAGCGCCCAAGCCTGCGCTGAGGAGAAATGCTCCGCCAAACAAAGGAAGCAGAAGCCACTTCTCTGGAATGGAACCACGTTTCTCCTGCCAGGCGGAAGAAATCCCCAAGGAAACACCGGCAGCAACAGCTGCCACAGCTCCCAGCAGGCAATGGACAAAGAACAACAGCTCACCCACCCCCTGACGGAATGCGGCGATCTCCACCTCCCCGATGGGAAGAGCCAGCTGCGCAAACACTGCCATCCACTCCACTAAGGGGACGCTGAACAGCGCCGCAGCGGTAATACCCCATACCAGGCCAAAGTTCCACAAGGGGCGGTAACGATCGCTGGGGTTGGCTTTGCGGGCTTTCCCCCAGCGGATAACAGAGCCTAAACACATCCCTTGCATGGCATAAAACATTCCGTACTGAATGTATTCCCATGTGGGCAAATTAGGACGTCCGTTAGAAATCATGTTAGCCAAAGAGAACGTGAAGTAATCCATCAGCATATACGCAAGACCAAAGTATAGGACCATCCCCCACTGGCGCTCCTTCCAGGAGGTGTCCAGACCCATGAGTAAGCTCACCACAAAGGTGCTCAAAGGCAGTACCCCATAGAACACTAAAATGCTGTACCCCATGGCATCGGAACCGCCGCCCGCCCAGAATACCGCCACACACACGGCCCATATCACTAGGAACGAAAGGGTTTGCACCAATTTGCCCAGCCGTTGGCGGCTCTTTACGGTGTTTGTAGTCTCTTCGATGTGACGAAGCATGTTTCCATCCCCCTTCAATAACTCATCCAGACTGACTTGGTACAGATCACTGAGCTTAATTACGCTGACCACATCGGGCAATGAACGGCTGTTTTCCCAGTTGGAAATGGTCTGGCGGCTGACGCCTATGGCCTCCCCTACCTGCTCCTGTGTCTTTCCAGAATTCTGTCTAGCCAGCCGCAGCTTCTCTCCTATCTCCATATTTATGCCTCCTCTCTGACCTCATTATGAGGGATGGCCCTTGAAATGTCCAGCAAATAACATTGGAACCGGCGATTTTTCATGTCAAAATCCTTTGACACAGGCAAATAGACGCAAAAAAGCCGCCCCAAAAGGGACGGCTTCTCTGTTTAAAGTTTGAAAGAAACTTAGGCGTTGATAGCGGTAACCACGCCGGAGCCAACGGTACGGCCGCCTTCACGGATAGCGAAACGCAGGCCTTCCTCGATAGCGATGGGAGTGATCAGCTCAACGTCCATCACAACGTTATCGCCAGGCATGCACATCTCGGTGCCCTCGGGCAGAGAGATAACGCCGGTAACGTCGGTGGTACGGAAATAGAACTGAGGACGATAGTTGTTGAAGAAGGGAGTATGACGGCCGCCTTCATCCTTGGTCAGAACGTAAACCTGGCCCTTGAACTTGGTGTGGGGATGAATGGTGCCGGGCTTAGCCAGAACCTGGCCGCGCTCGATGTCGGTTCTCTGAATGCCGCGCAGCAGAACGCCGATGTTGTCGCCAGCCTCAGCGTAATCCAGCAGCTTGCGGAACATTTCGATGCCGGTAACAACGGACTTGCGGGTCTCGTCGGTCAGACCAACAATCTCAACTTCCTCGGACATCTTCAGCTGGCCACGCTCCACACGACCGGTAGCAACGGTGCCACGGCCAGTGATGGTGAACACGTCCTCAACGGGCATCAGGAAGGGCTGATCAGCCTTACGCTCGGGAGTGGGGATATACTCGTCGACAGCGTTCATGAGCTCCAGGATGGGAGCATACTCGGGAGCGTTCACGTCGGTAGAAGTGCTCTCCAGAGCAGCCAGAGCGGAACCCTTGATGATGGGGGTGTCGTCGCCGGGGAACTCATACTCGTTCAGCAGATCGCGGATTTCCATCTCGACCAGCTCCAGCAGTTCGGGATCGTCCACCTGATCGCACTTGTTCATGAACACAACGATATAGGGCACGCCCACCTGACGGGACAGCAGGATGTGCTCGCGGGTCTGGGGCATGGGGCCGTCAGCAGCGGACACAACCAGGATAGCGCCGTCCATCTGAGCAGCACCAGTGATCATGTTCTTAACATAGTCAGCGTGGCCGGGGCAGTCCACGTGAGCATAGTGACGGCTGTCAGTCTGATACTCAACGTGAGCGGTGTTGATGGTGATGCCGCGCTCTCTCTCTTCGGGAGCCTTATCGATGTTGGCATAGTCCATGAAATCGGCGTCGCCCTTCATGGCCAGAACCTTGGTGATAGCAGCGGTCAGAGTGGTCTTACCGTGGTCAACGTGGCCAATGGTGCCAATGTTAACGTGCGGTTTGTTTCTTTCAAATTTTTCCTTTGCCATTGGGATTTCCTCCTTTAACTTGCAAGAAAAGATTATTCCGGCTTTATAAGCTCCATTTTAACAATATTATATTGAAAAAGCAAGAGCTATTTCGCACTTATTCAGACTTTTTGCCCCGCTCGGAGATGATCTTCTCGGAGATGTTCTTGGGCACCTCAGCGTAGTGAGCAGGCTCCATGGTATACTGGCCACGGCCCTGGGTCTTGGAACGCATGTCGGTAGCATAGCCGAACATCTCGGACAGGGGCACCTCGGCGTTGACCTGCTGGGCGCCAGGAATAGCGTCCATGCCCAGGATCATGCCGCGGCGGGAGTTCAGGTCGCCGATAACGTCGCCCATGTACTCCTCGGGAGTGATGACAGTAACCTTCATGATGGGCTCCATCAGCACGGGATCAGCCTTGCGCATAGCCTCCTTGAAGGCCATAGAACCGGCGATCTTAAATGCCATTTCAGAGGAGTCCACTTCGTGATAAGAACCGTCATACAGAGTGACCTTCACGTCAACTACGTTGTAGCCAGCCAAAACACCGGACAGCATAGCGCCCTGGATACCTTGGTCAACAGCGGGGATATATTCCTTGGGAATAGCGCCGCCAACAACAGCGTTGACAAACTCGTAACCCTTGCCGGGGTTGGGCTCGATGCGGATCTTAACGTGACCGTACTGACCCTTACCACCAGACTGACGGGCATACTTGGTATCCACGTCGGCGTTCTTGCGGATGGTCTCCTTGTAGGCAACCTGAGGCTTACCAACGTTGGCTTCCACCTTGAACTCACGCATCAGACGGTCAACAATGATCTCCAGGTGGAGCTCACCCATACCGGCGATGATGGTCTGGCCAGTTTCCTCATCGGTGTAGGCCTTAAAGGTGGGATCTTCTTCAGCCAGCTTGGCAAGAGCGATACCCATCTTTTCCTGACCAGCCTTGGTCTTGGGCTCGATGGCGACACGGATAACGGGATCCGGGAACTCCATGGACTCCAGGATGATGGGATGCTTCTCGTCGCACAGGGTATCACCGGTGGTGGTGTTCTTCAGACCCACAGCAGCGGCGATGTCGCCGGCGTACACACGGTCGATATCCTTACGGTCGTTAGCGTGCATCTGCACGATACGGCCCATACGCTCGTTGTTGTCCTTCACGGAGTTGTACACGGTAGCACCAGCTTCGATGGTACCGGAATACACACGGAAGAAGCACAGCTTACCCACGAAGGGGTCAGTGGCGATCTTGAACGCCAGAGCGGAGAAGGGCTCGTCATCGGAAGAATGCCGCACCTCTTCTTCCTCGGTTTCGGGGTTGACGCCCTTGATGGGAGGAATGTCAGTGGGAGCGGGCATATAATCCACGATAGCGTCCAGCAGCTTCTGAACGCCCTTATTCTTATAGGAAGTACCGCAGGTGACGGGCACCATGTGGTTGGCGATGGTGGACTTGCGGATGCAGTCCTTGATCTCGTTGATGGTCAGTTCCTCACCGGAGAGGTACTTGTCCATCAGATCGTCGTCCTGCTCAGCCACGTGCTCCACCATTTCCATGTGGTACTTCTCGGCCAATTCCTTCATATCCTCAGGGATCTCTTCGCAGCGGATATCCTTGCCCAGGTCATCATAGTAGACATAGGCCTTCATCTCCACCAGGTCGATGATTCCTCTGAAGGTGTCCTCGCTGCCAATGGGAAGCTGGATCGGAACCGCGTTGCACTTCAGGCGGTCCTTCATCATCTGAACAACGCGATAGAAATCGGCGCCCATGATGTCCATCTTGTTCACATAAGCCATACGGGGAACTTTGTATTCCTCAGCCTGACGCCACACGGTCTCAGACTGGGGCTCCACACCGCCCTTAGCGCAGAACACGGTAACGGAACCGTCCAGAACACGCAGAGAACGCTCCACTTCCACGGTGAAGTCCACGTGTCCGGGAGTGTCGATGATGTTGATACGGTTCTGCTTGCCATTGCGGTCCGGCCAGAAACATGTGGTGGCAGCGGACGTAATGGTGATACCGCGCTCCTGCTCCTGGGCCATCCAGTCCATGGTGGCGGCACCCTCGTGGGTTTCGCCGATCTTGTAGTTGACGCCCGTGTAGAACAGGATACGCTCGGTAGTGGTGGTCTTACCGGCATCGATATGGGCCATGATGCCGATGTTTCTGGTTAATTCCAGTGGTACCTGCCTGGCCATAAATTCCTCCTTAACAATACCTTACCATCTGTAATGCGCGAAGGCCCTGTTGGCCTCTGCCATCTTGTGTGTATCTTCACGCTTCTTGGCGGCGCCGCCAGCGCCGTTGACAGCGTCGAGGATCTCGCCGGCCAGTCTTTCCTTCATGGTACGCTCGGAACGGCTTCTGGAATAAGAAGTGAGCCAGCGCAGGCCCAGGGTCTGCCGCCGCTCGGGACGGACTTCCATGGGCACCTGATAGGTAGAACCACCAACGCGGCGGGCCTTAACCTCCAGGCTGGGCATCACGTTCTCCATAGCCTGCTCGAACACCTCCAGGGGCTCCTTGCCGGTCTTCTCCTGCACGATCTCGAAAGCACCGTACACGATCTTCTGGGCAACACCCTTCTTGCCGTCCAGCATAACGCTGTTGATCAGGCGGGTGACGAGCTTGGAATTATACATAGGATCGGGCAAAACGTCGCGCTTTGCCACATTGCCTCTTCTTGGCATGATCTTCCCTCCTTCATAAAATGATATCATCGGTACTCGAAAGCACAAAACTCCCGCTGGCCAATTTGGGCAAATTACGGTCCCATGGGGGATCTATCAGTAATATGCCAACAATTCCGTGAAAAACACGGTCAGCCATACGAATTCTGCGATTGAGCGAAGAGAAATAAGCGGTTTAGCTTACTTCTTAGCGCCGGCCTTAGGCCGCTTGGCGCCGTACTTAGAACGAGCCTGCATACGCTTGGCAACGCCCTGAGCGTCCAGGGTGCCGCGGATGATGTGATAACGCACGCCGGGCAGGTCGCGAACACGGCCGCCGCGGATCATCACCACGCTGTGCTCCTGCAGGTTGTGACCCACGCCGGGGATATAGGCCGTGACTTCAATACCGTTGGAAAGCCGCACTCTGGCGATCTTCCGCAGAGCGGAGTTAGGCTTCTTAGGGGTCTGAGTCTTAACGGTCGTGCACACACCGCGCTTTTGGGGGGAGTCCTGATCAATGGCGGTTCTCTTCTTGGAGTTCCAGCCCTTGAGCAGGGCAGGCGCTTTGCTCTTCTTTTCCGCAACGGAACGACCGTTGTGGATCAGCTGATTAAAGGTTGGCATATTGCACCTCCTTACAAAAAATGTTTTTTCTATGTGCTGGCTTTCGCCTTGGCACCAAAGTTTTTTGCGGTCTTTCCAGAAAACAGGAAGCGCCCCGGCAGTCTTGCCGGAGCGCGGTTTCCCTATTTTTACTAGAATCTATCTCTCTTTTCCCTCATCCTTTGGAGGAAAAGAGCAGAATCTACCTGAAAACCGCTCAGTTGTTTATTATAGCACTTGGTTTTCAGATTTGTCAAGCTATTTCCTGCTTTTTCGAGAATTCTTCTCACTTCAGAAGATCAGGCGCCGGGCTCTTCCAGGACATCGTCCTCTGCCTCTTCCCCATCTTCCTCGTTAAAGAGATCCTCTTCCTCCAGATCGACTTCGTCCTCGAAGGTATCCTCAGGCAGTTCCTCATTGAGAAGAGTTTCTTTCTCCTCCTTGGGACCGTCGTCCTCAGGACCACCCTCAGGCTGGATCTCCACATCGCTGTAGCACTTCATACCGGTACCGGCGGGAACCAGCTTACCGATGATGACGTTCTCCTTCAAACCGATCAGGTTATCCACCTTACCCTTGATAGCGGCGTCGGTCAGGACGCGAGTAGTCTCCTGGAAGGAGGCGGCGGACAGGAAGGAGTCGGTGGCCAGAGAGGCCTTGGTGATACCCAGCAGAATGGGAGTGTAGGTGGCTTCGCGGAGAGTGGTCTCGCCGTTGGCGATCCGCTCGCGGATATCCTCGTTGGCCTGGAGCACTTCGTTCTTGTCGGCCAAGGAGCTGACTAGCAGACCAGTGTCGCCAGCGTCATCGATGCGCACCTTACGCAGCATCTGCCGCACGATGATCTCGATGTGCTTGTCGTTGATATCCACGCCCTGCATCCGGTAGACTCGCTGGACTTCCTGGATCAGGTAATCCTGGACCTCCTGGGTGCCGCTGATAGCCAGCACGTCATGGGGGTTCACAGAGCCTTCGGTGATGCGCTTACCACGCTTAATATATTCGCCCTCTTTCACCGTCAGGCGGCTGCCGAAGGGAATGAGGTAAGAACGGGAATCGCCGGTCTCGTCGTTGGTAACCACCACATGGCGGTTCTTTTTGATCTCCTGGAAGGTGACCTTACCGTCGATCTCGTTGATGATAGCCACATGCTTGGGCTTGCGGCCTTCGAACAGTTCTTCCACACGGGGAAGACCCTGAGTGATATCGTCAGCACTGGCAACGCCGCCGGTATGGAAGGTACGCATGGTCAGCTGAGTACCGGGCTCACCGATGGACTGAGCAGCGATGATACCAACAGCCTCACCCACGGTAACAGGCTTGCCGTTAGCCAGAGATGCACCGTAGCACTTGCGGCACACGCCGTTCTTAGCGCGGCAGTTCAGCACAGAACGGATCTTGATCCGCTCCACGCCGCGGCCAACAATCAGGTCAGCGTCGTGGTCATCCATGAGCTTATCCTTGGAGACAAGCACATTGCCGTCCTCGTCGCAGAAATCTTCCACCAGGAAGCGGCCCACCAGACGCTCCTTCAAGGGCTCGATGGACTCGGGACCAGCGGTGATCTCAAAGACCTCCAGGCCTTCCTTGGTACCGCAGTCGTCCTCCAGGATAATGACTTCCTGAGAAACGTCCACCAGACGGCGGGTCAGATAACCGGAGTCCGCGGTACGCAGAGCGGTATCGGCCAAGCCCTTCCGGGCGCCTCGGGAGGAGATGAAGTATTCCAAAATCGTCAAGCCTTCACGGTAGTTGGCTCGGATGGGAATTTCGATGGTCTTACCAGAGGTATTGGAAATGTTACCACGCATACCAGCCAACTGGTTCAAGTTACTGATGCTGCCTCGAGCACCGGAGTCCGCCATCATAAAGATGGGGTTGTAACGGTCCAAACCTTTCTGCAAGGCGGCTGCAACGTCACGAGTGCACTTATCCCAAACCTTCAGCACGGCCTGGTAACGTTCGCTCTCGGATAGGAAGCCTTCGTTGTACTCGGCGCGGATCTCATCCACCTCGGCGTCGGCGGCTTTCAGCATGTCAGCCTTCTCTTTGGGGATCGTGGCGTCGCACACAGCCACGGTGATGCCGCTGATGGTGGAGTACTTGTAGCCCTGAGCCTTGATATTGTCCAGGACCTCAGCGGTATGCTCAGTGCCATGGACCTTGATGCAGCGATCAATGATCTTGCCCAGCTGCTTCTTGCCAACCAGGAAGTCAATCTCGAATTTCAAAACCTCATCGGGGTTGGAGCGATCCACATATCCCAGATCCTGAGGGATGGGACGGTTGAAGATCATACGGCCCATGGTGGTCTCCACCAGGCCGGTGATGGTGGTGCCGTTGAATTCCACAGAACGGCGCACCTTGATCTTAGCATGGAGGGAAATGGCCTTGGCGTCGTAAGCCATCATAGCCTCGTCCATGTTCCGGAACACCTTGCCTTCGCCGGGCTCTCCGTCCTTATCCAGAGTCAGATAGTAGGAACCCAGCACCATGTCCTGAGTAGGCACGGTAACAGGACGGCCGTCAGAGGGCTTCAGCAGGTTGTTGGCGGCCAGCATCAGGAAGCGGGCCTCAGCCTGGGCCTCTGCGGACAGAGGTACGTGCACAGCCATCTGGTCGCCGTCGAAGTCAGCGTTGTAAGCGGTACAAACCAGAGGATGCAGCTTCAAAGCGCGGCCTTCCACCAGCACAGGCTCGAAAGCCTGAATACCCAGACGGTGCAGGGTAGGCGCACGGTTCAGAAGCACAGGATGGTTCTTGATGACCACTTCCAGAGCGTCCCACACCTCGGGCTTTGCACGCTCCACGGACTTACGGGCAGCCTTAATGTTGCCCACAGCGCCGGTTTCCACCAGACGCTTCATCACGAAGGGCTTAAACAGTTCCAGAGCCATTTCCTTGGGCAGGCCGCACTGATACATCTTCAGTTCGGGGCCAACCACGATAACGGAACGGCCGGAGTAGTCAACACGCTTGCCCAGCAGGTTCTGACGGAAACGGCCCTGCTTGCCCTTGAGCATGTCGGACAGAGACTTCAAGGGGCGGTTGTTGGGGCCGGGGACAG
>HF972671.1:79149-83820 GCA_000432995.1 Clostridium sp. CAG:1013 | reverse complement strand
CGTCCACAGCTTCCTGGAGCATGCGCTTCTCGTTGCGCACGATGATGTCGGGAGCGCCCAGTTCCAGCAGACGCTTCAGACGATTGTTACGATTGATGACCCGGCGATACAGGTCGTTCAGGTCGCTGGTGGCAAAACGGCCGCCGTCCAGCTGGACCATGGGTCGAATATCAGGAGGGCAAACGGGCACAGCGTCCAGCACCATCCACTCGGGACGGTTACCGGAAACACGGAACGCCTCCACCACTTCCAGACGCTTCAGGATGCGGACACGCTTCTGACCAGAAGCGGTCTCCAGCTCTTCCTTCAGCTCCTGGCTGGTCTTTTCCACGTCGATCTCGGAGAGCAGCTTCTTGATAGCCTCAGCGCCCATGCCGGCCTCGAAATCGTCCTCGTATTTTTCACGCAGGTCACGATACTCCTTCTCGGTGAGGGTCTGCATTTTGGACAGCTCCCGCACGTTGCCGGGGTTGGTGACAATATACATGGAGAAGTACAGCACCCGCTCCAGAACACGGGGAGACAGGTCCAGGATCAGACCCATCCGGGAGGGGATGCCCTTGAAATACCAAATGTGAGACACAGGAGCCGCCAATTCAATGTGGCCCATGCGCTCCCGGCGCACCTTGCTCCGGGTGACTTCTACGCCGCAGCGGTCGCAGATCTTGCCCTTGTAGCGGATGCGCTTATACTTGCCGCAGTGGCACTCCCAGTCCTTGGTAGGCCCGAAAATGCGCTCGCAGAACAGACCATCCCGCTCAGGCTTCAGGGTGCGGTAGTTGATGGTCTCGGGCTTTTTGACCTCGCCGTGGGACCACTCGCGGATCTGGTCGGGAGAAGCCAGGCCGATCTTGATCGATTCAAAGGTGTTAAATTCCATATCTGTGTTTCTCCCTTCTTAAATCAAATCGTCGTCGTCACCGCTGCCAAAGTCGAAATCGTCGTCCTCATAGCCGTCGTCCTCGTCCTCAAGCAGGGGCTCGCCGTCGGCGTCTTCCATGGAATACCCGTCCAGATCGTCGGCCACGTTCTGCTCATCGAACACGCCGTCGTCATGATGGAAGCCCATATCGTCATCGTCGTCGAAGTTCTGTTTCAGGTCGATCTCCTGATTGTCCTTATCCAGCACCTTCACATCCAGACCCAAAGACTGGAGTTCCTTAATGAGCACCTTGAAGGACTCGGGGATGCCGGGCTTGGGAATGTTCTGGCCCTTGACGATAGCCTCGTAGGTCTTGACACGGCCCACAACGTCGTCGGACTTGACGGTGAGGATCTCCTGCAGAGTATAAGCCGCACCGTAAGCCTCCAGGGCCCACACTTCCATCTCACCGAAACGCTGGCCGCCGAACTGAGCTTTACCGCCCAGAGGCTGCTGGGTAACCAAGGAGTAGGGACCAGTGGAACGAGCGTGAATCTTATCGTCTACCAGATGGTGGAGCTTCAAATAGTACATATAGCCCACAGTGACGGGGTTATCGAAATATTCGCCGGTACGGCCGTCGCGGAGCCAGAACTTGCCGTCCTCGTTGAGGCCGCCCATACGGAAGGCTTCACGGATGTCGGCTTCGTGAGCACCGTCGAACACAGGGGTCATGATCTTCCAGCCCAGAGTCTTGGCTGCCATGCCCAGATGGACTTCCAGAACCTGACCGATGTTCATACGGGAAGGCACGCCCAGAGGGTTCAGCACGATATCCAGGGGAGTGCCGTCGGGCAGGAAGGGCATTTCCTCTTCCGGCAGAATCCGGGACACAACACCCTTGTTACCGTGGCGGCCGGCCATCTTATCGCCCACAGAAATCTTACGTTTCTGAGCGATATAGCAGCGCACCACTTTGTTGACGCCGGGAGACAGCTCGTCGTGGCTGTTCTCTCTGGTGAACACCTTCACGTCCACCACCACGCCGTACTCGCCGTGAGGCACACGGAGAGAGGTATCACGGACTTCCCGAGCCTTCTCACCGAAGATGGCGCGGAGCAGCCGCTCTTCCGCAGTCAGCTCGGTCTCGCCCTTAGGAGTAACCTTACCAACCAGGATATCACCGGCACGAACGTCGGCGCCCACCCGAATGATGCCCCGGTCGTCCAGATCGCGAAGCAGTTCCTCGTTCACGTTGGGGATATCCCGAGTGATCTCCTCCGGCCCCAGCTTGGTGTCGCGGGCTTCGATCTCATATTCCTCAATGTGGATAGAGGTGTACACGTCGTTACGCACGATCTTCTCGTTGAGCAGAACGGCGTCCTCGTAGTTGTAACCTTCCCAGGTCATGAAGCCGATGAGGGCGTTCTTGCCCAGGCTGATCTCGCCGTTCTTGATAGCGGGACCGTCAGCGATCACGTCGCCTTCCTCCACCCGCTCGCCCACGGAGACCACAGGCACCTGGTTGATGCAGGTGCTCTGGTTGGAGCGCATAAACTTGATGATCTCATAGTCGTCGATGTCGCCGTTATCAGCGGTGACACGGACCAGGTTGGCGCTGACGGACTTCACCACGCCTGCCCGCTTTGCCAGCACGCACACGCCGGAGTCCACACCAGCCTTATATTCCATACCGGTACCCACGATGGGGCTCTCAGTACGCAGCAGCGGCACAGCCTGCTTCTGCATGTTAGAACCCATCAGAGCGCGGTTGGCGTCGTCGTTTTCCAGGAAGGGAATCATGGCAGTTGCCACGGACACAACCATCCGAGGAGAAATATCCATGTAATCGGCCTTGGAAGCAGGCACTTCCACGAACTCGTCCTTGTGACGGCCGACCACCCTGCTGTGGACAAAATGGCCTTCCTCGTCCAGAGGTTCGTTGGCCTGAGCCACAATGAATTCGTCCTCCATGTCAGCGGTCATGTAGACCACTTCGTCGGTGACGCGGCCAGTCTCCTTGTCCACCTTCCGGTAGGGAGCCTCAATGAAGCCATACTCGTTGATCCGAGCAAAAGTAGCCAGATAAGAGATCAGACCGATGTTAGGACCTTCGGGAGTCTCGATGGGGCACATACGACCGTAGTGAGTGTAGTGCACGTCACGGACCTCGAAAGAGGCGCGGTCACGAGACAGACCGCCAGGACCCAGAGCGGACAGACGCCGCTTGTGAGTCAACTCAGACAGGGGGTTAGTCTGGTCCATGAACTGGGACAGAGGCGAGGAACCGAAGAACTCCTTGATCGCCGCCACCACAGGCCGGATGTTGATCAGGCTGTGGGGAGTCAGGGTCTCCAGATCCTGAGCCTGCAGGGTCATACGCTCACGGATCACACGCTCCAAACGGGAGAAACCGATGCGGAACTGGTTCTGGAGCAGCTCGCCCACAGAACGGATACGCCGGTTGCCCAAGTGGTCGATGTCATCGGTGGTGCCCAGGCCCACTGCCAGGCAGTTCATATAGTTGATGGAAGAGAAGATGTCGTCCACAGTGATGTGGTTGGGGATCAGGTCCGCATAGCGGGCGCGGAGCATCTCTTTCAGCTCTTCCTCGCTCTGAGCGTCTTCCAGGATCTCAGCCAGCACACGATAGCAGACACGCTCGTTGATGCCGCACTCGGCCTTAGCGTCGAAATCCACATACTTCTGGATGTCCACCATGCCGTTGGAGATGATCTTCACCTCTTTGTCGTTGAGGGTGACCACAACCTCCATCACGCCGGCATCGTCCATGGCGTCAGCCATTTCCTTGGTGACGGTGTCGCCAGCGTCAGCCATCATCTCACCAGTGGTGGGATTGGCAACGGGACGAGCCAGCACCTGGCCTACCAGACGGCCTTCCAGACGCAGCTTCTTGTTGTATTTATAACGGCCCACACGGGAAAGATCATACCGGCGGGGGTCGAAGAACAGACCATGGATATGGGCCTGAGCGCTCTCAATGGTGGGAGGCTCGCTGGGACGCAGTTTGCGATAAATCTCAAACAGCGCCTCTTCCATGGTTTTACAGGTATCTTTTTCGATGGTGGCGCGAATCCTATCGTCATCGCCGAAGAAATCCAGGATCTCCTGATCGGTGCCCAGACCCAGGCAGCGGATAAACACCGTGATGGGGATCTTTCGGTTTTTGTCGATGCGCACATAGAACACATCGTTCACGTCGTTCTCATATTCCAGCCAGGCGCCCCGGTTAGGGATAATGGTGGAACTGAACAGCTCTTTACCGGAGCGGTCATAGTCCATCTTAAAGTACACACCGGGAGAACGCACCAACTGGGAGACGATCACACGCTCGGCGCCGTTGATGACGAAGGTGCCGCTGGGAGTCATCAGAGGGAAGTCGCCCATGAACACTTCGGACTCCTTGATCTCCCCGGTCTCCTTGTTCAGCAGGCGCGCGGTCACCCGAAGGGCCGCCGCGTAAGTGGCATCCCGCTCCTTGCACTCGGACACGCTGTAATTGGGCTTATCGTCGAGCTTATAACTAACGAAATCGAGCACCAAATTGTTGTTGAAGTCTGTAATACCCGAAACGTCCTTGAAAACCTCTTTCAGGCCCTCTGTAAGGAACCATTCATAGGAATTCTTCTGGATCTCAATGAGGTTCGGCATTTTCAAGACTTCCTCGATCTTGCCGAAGCTCATTCGAGTATTCTTGCCCAATTGAACCGGTTTAACATTCACCATTTGGTTCAGCCACTCCAATCCTTTTAGTTTTGAATTGCCCACGGCCCCGCCGTTGCCGGCAG
>HF972671.1:74104-79072 GCA_000432995.1 Clostridium sp. CAG:1013 | reverse complement strand
CATTTTTTCATTCCATGCTTGATTCTTAACGAACCATGTGCTATACTTGAAAAAACGCTTTTGGGATACTCCTACCCATGATGATGCAGTATATTAGTATAATGCAACACTTTTCTTTTGTCAAGTGGCTTTTGTAAAGTTTTCCGCCTTTGAGGCGGATTTTTCTTTTTCCGGAAACTTTCTCTCCTCAAAACACGGAAAAAAGGACCTCTCCCCTACTCACGGGGAAAGGTCCCTCTTTTTTATGTTGTCTTTTCCCCTTCCTCGCACCCGCAGGAACAGGGCTCTTTGGCGCAGATCATGGCAAAGGTGTAGGAATCCAGCTCTCGCCGCACATCTTGAGAGATCTTCTCATAGATGGTGTGCAGACGGCAATGTTCCCGACCGCAGCTATACTCCTCTTTTTGGCAGCGGCTGAGCATGTAGGGTCCTTCCACCAGTTCGATAACCTGCCGCAGGGTGATCTCCTCCGGAGGTTTCGCCAAGGTGTATCCCCCTTTTGCCCCCTTAAAAGAGCAGACGAAGCCCTCGGCCACCAGTTCCCGCAGAATCTTCAGGGAAAACCGCAGAGGGATCTGGGTTTCCTCCGAAATGCGCCGGGCGTCCCGACGTTCCGGGTGCTTGGTCAGGTATTCCACGATCCGGACCGCGTAATCCGCCTCCAATGTCATTACCATAGAAATCTAAACTCCACTGTGTTAAAGGACGGCGTCCTGCCGCCCGATGCCTTTTTCGTACCCTGAAGAACTTAATCCAGGAAGTCCTTCAGCTTTTTGCTGCGGCTGGGATGACGCAGCTTCCGCAGAGCCTTCGCCTCGATCTGCCGGATACGCTCTCGAGTGACGTTGAACTCTTTACCCACTTCTTCCAGCGTGCGGGACCGGCCGTCCTCCAGGCCGAACCGCAGGCGCAGCACTTTCTCCTCACGAGGAGTGAGAGAATCCAGCACACTGCCCAGAGTCTCTTTCAGCAGAGTGTGGGAAGCGGCGTCCGCCGGGGCGGGAGCGTCATCGTCGGGGATGAAGTCGCCCAGATGGCTGTCCTCTTCCTCACCGATAGGAGTCTCCAGAGATACAGGTTCCTGAGCCACCCGCATGATCTCACGGACCTTATCCACCGGCATATCCAGCTCCTCAGCGATCTCCTCGGCGCTGGGCTCACGGCCGTTAGCGTGGAGCAGCTGATAGGAAACCTTCTTCACCTTGTTGATGGTCTCCACCATATGCACAGGAATACGAATGGTGCGAGCCTGGTCGGCAATAGCGCGAGTGATAGCCTGACGGATCCACCAAGTGGCGTAGGTGGAGAACTTGAATCCCTTGGTGTAGTCGAACTTCTCCACCGCCTTGATCAAGCCCAGGTTGCCTTCCTGGATCAGATCCAGGAACTGCATGCCTCTGCCCAGATACCGCTTGGCGATGCTGACCACCAGACGAAGGTTGGCTTCCGACAGCCGCTTCTTGGCAGCCTCATCACCATTGGAGATCCGCACAGCCAGGTCGATCTCCTCTTCCGGGGTGAGCAACGGCACTCGGCCGATCTCTTTCAGGTAGACCTTCACCGGGTCGTCGATCGTGACGCCGTCAGTGCCAAGCCCAGGCTCCAGAGAGTCAATACCCTCGGCCTTCACCAGTTCCTCGTCGTCGATGGTGATGTCGTCGAAGTCCTCCACGATCTCCACGCCCTGAGATTCCAGGGTGTCGTAGAATTTCTCAATCTGCTCCGGGTCGAAGTCCAATTCGCCCAAAGCGTCCAGGATCTCCTTGGTGCTCAGCTGGCCCTTGCTCTTGCCCAGTTCCAGAAGATCTTTGATCACGGTCCGTTTATCCGGTTGTGCCGCCATATTCTTAACCATTCCTTTCTTGTCTTTCGCGTACAGTCTGAATTTCCCTTATTTTCGGCGTTTCAGCTCTTCCAAATATCGTTTCAGGTCGTCTTGGGACGCCTCCCGGATCTTGTCCGGATCGGTGAATCCCGCCTCGTCCTGGATGATCCTGCAATATTCCTCCACGTCCCCCCAGTTGGGAGGCACTTCCCGGCGTTCCGCCAGCACTCGGGTCAGCTCCGAAAGCTCTTCGGGGCTCAATTCCCCTGCCAGATCGGACAAAGTGATCTCGCCGTGAATAGTCTTTCCCAATATAAGGGCGTATACTCTGCGCCCCCAGGGAGTAACCCATTTTTCCGGTGGCAGCAGCTGTTCCAGCGCTTTGGCTTTGTCCTGATGTCGGAACAGATACGCCAAGATCCCTTCCTCCGCCAGAGCAGCCCGCATGTGCCGCTTCTTCTCCGGGTTGGCCACCGTGCGGGCGGCTACCACCTCCCGCTGGGCTTTCAGCTCTTCCTTCTTCCGCTGTTTTCCTTGGATAGCGGCGGCCCGCTTAGCGGAAGCCAGTATGCTGTCCTTCCCCACGCCAGTCTCCTCAGCCAGTTTTCCAGCGTACACGTCCAGCTCAATGGGATCTCGGATATTGCCCAGCACCTGAGCTACTGCTTCCTGCAGGTACCGCTTCTTTCCATCTTCCGTGGAGAGATCATACTTATCTCGGGCCACGCTCAGCCGGTATTCTGTGTCGTTGCCGCTTTGCTGGATCAGTCTTTTGAACCGCAAAGGCCCATCTTTGGGATCAGTGCGGAAAAACTCGTCCGGATCCTTACCTCCCGGCACAGTGATGACCCGCACCAAAAGCCCGGCATTTTTCAAAATGGGGATAGCTCTCTGGGTAGCCCGTCTGCCTGCCTCATCGGAGTCGTAGCAAATCATCACCTCGTCGGCGTACCGTCGGATGATCCTGGCCTGCTCTTCTGTCAGCGCCGTTCCCAGTGATGCAATGGCGTTGGTAAAGCCTGCCCGGTGCAGGGCGATCACATCCATATATCCCTCCGCCAGGATCAGCTGCCGGGAACCAGAATCCTTGGCGAAATTCATGGCGAACAAGCCGCTGCTTTTGTGGTACACCGGGGTGTCGGAGGTGTTCAGGTACTTGGGCTTCTCGTCTGTAAGGATCCGCCCGCCGAAAGCCACCACGTTCCCCCGCAAGTCAAAGATGGGAAACATCACCCGGCCTCGGTAGCGGTCGTACAAATTTCCCTTTTGAGAACGCCTTACCATGTCGGACTGGACCAATTCCTCCTGGGTGTAACCCAACTTTTTCAAGTGGTTCACTAGGGCGAATCCACTGTCGGGAGAGTATCCCAAACCAAAACGACGGATGGTCTTGGGATCCAGGCCCCGGCGTCTCAAGTAATCCAGTCCAGGCTTTCCTTCCGGAGTGGAGAGAACACCGAAATAAAACCGTCCCGATTCCCGGTTGATCTCCAAGATCCTGGTACGCAGCCGGGACATGCTCAGGTCCGCGCCCTCCTCGGGCAGAGTCATTCCTGCCCGCTGTGCCAGGAACCTTACCGCTTCGGTAAAGTCCAGATTCTCCACGCCCATGATAAAGGTGACGATGTCCCCGCCCTTATTGCACCCAAAGCAATAAAAGGAATTGTTCTCCGGGTACACGCAGAAGGAAGGCGTCTTTTCGTTGTGGAAGGGACACAGACCCACCAAGTTTTTACCCCGTCTGCGCAGATTTACATAAGATGGTGCAATGTCCTCGATCCTGCACCGTTCTCCCAGCTCCCGCAGGAATTCCGGGGGAAACGCCATGGTTCCGGTCCCTCCTTTCCGGTACAGACTGTCCTATAAGGCCAGCCCACTCAATGCCCCAGACCCAAGTTCCAGGCCTTGGGGATAAACAGTTCCTGATAGCACGCCACCGCGTAGTGATCCGTCATACCGGCCACATAGTCGCAGGACGCGGTGTCCTCCCCTTCCTCCTCGGCGATCTTTTTCATATAGTCCGGCAAATTGTCCGGATTGCGGAAATGAAGGAACAAACTCTGGATAATGTGGGGCACCTTCCGCTCTTCTTTCTTGGCGTACTCGTTCAAATACACCGCCTGGTACATGAAGTCGCTCAATTCCTCGTAGGCTTTGTACGTGGCGGGATCCATCTGGATATTGCCTTCCTGGCTATTTTCCACCACCGAACGGATCAGCGCAGTGATCCGCTTGGTCTTGGAGTCACCCAGCACCTGGGTGATGGACTTGGGGATGTCCTCTTCCCGAAGCACGCCGGCCCGGATGGCATCGTCGATATCGTGATTCATATAGGCAATCTTGTCCGCCCAGCGGATCACACGGCCCTCCGCTGTTTCCGCTTCCAGGCCTGTTGTGTGGCACAGGATGCCGTTGCGCACCTCATATGTAAGGTTCAAGCCCCGGCCGTCTTTTTCCAGCCGGTCCACCACACGGACACTCTGCTCGTAGTGCCGGAACCCGTAGGGCAGCAGAGCGTTCAGGGCTCTCTCCCCCGCGTGGCCGAAAGGCGTGTGGCCCAGATCATGAGCCAACGCCACTGCCTCAGTCAGGTCCTCGTTCAGGCGCAGCGCCCTGGCGATAGTTCGGGCGATCTGGGAAACTTCCAGCGTGTGGGTGAGCCGTGTGCGGTAATGGTCCCCTTCCGGAGAGAGGAACACTTGGGTCTTGTGCTTCAAACGGCGGAACGACTTGCAGTGAATGATCCTGTCACGGTCCCGCTGATAAGGCGTGCGCATTTCGCACTCCTCCTCAGGACGCTGGCGGCCTTTGGTCTTGTCGGAAAACGCCGCGTAAGGCGCCAAGGTCTCCCGTTCCAGTTGTTGGGTCTGCTCTCTGATGGTCATACCATTTCCACACCCTTTCCTATCCTGTTGTCCCAGTTTTTTCTGTCCTCCTCAGGCCAAAGCCACGAAAGGCTTCTGTTACTATATACGCTTTTCTCTGGAAAAATACTTGTCCCCAAAGGAAAAATTTTTCGAAAATCAGTCGAAGGGGAAAAATCGCTTTCCTTCCTCCGTCACAGCACAGCGGCCGCTGGTAGCGTCCGCCAGACGCTTCTCCAAAGCGGGCAGCAGCGCCGGATCCATATGGAACCGCAGCCG
>HF972671.1:63633-74054 GCA_000432995.1 Clostridium sp. CAG:1013 | reverse complement strand
CCACACCGCCGCTCTCCGGCACCAGGGCAGCGACTTTTCCATAGGTAGAATAGTCGCAGGAGACATTCAGCAGCAGACATTCCCGCATGGTGATCTTCTTGGCCGCTGCCAAAGCAATGGACGCTGTATGGGAATAGGCCCGGATCAGTCCGCCGCCTCCCAGCAGGATTCCTCCAAAATACCGAGTAGCTACCACTACCGTGTCCACCACGCCGGCTTTTTTCAGGGTATCGATCACCGGGATGCCCGCCGTGCCTTGGGGCTCGCCGTCGTCGGAAAAACGCTGGATACCATTTTCCCGCAGGATGTAAGCGTACACGTTGTGGCTGGCGTCCCAGTACTGAGATTTGAGCCGGTTGATAAATTCCAGCGCTTCCTCCTCGGTCTTGACAGGCCGGCAGGAGCCGATGAAACGGGATTTCTTTTCGATGAACTCGTCGGCGGCTTCTTTTTCCACGGTGACGTATTCCATAGTGTTCCCCTTTCCGCTGTGAAAACAAAGACAGGCGGTGCGAATCGCACCGCCCATCCTGGGGCACAAGGCCCGTTATTTAGCCAGTGAATGCAAGGCCGCAAACAACTTACTTGTTCAGGCCATAGCGCTTCTTGAACATATCCACGCGGCCGCTGGTGTCGACCAGCTTCTGCTTGCCCGTAAAGAACGGGTGGCACTTTGAACATATTTCGACTTTGATATCCTTCTTGGTAGACCGGGTGTGGATCACATTGCCGCAGGCGCAGGTGATGGTGGTCTCCTGGTAGTCGGGATGTATATTCTGCTTCATCTTCGTTTCACCTCTTTACGGTTGGGATGCTTTAGAACTCAATCGCAAGATATTGTAGCACAACTTCTTTTAAAATGCAAGGGAAAGTTTTATTTTTCCAAAAAACTTCCTTACTGGCTGTTCAGATAGCTGATATACTCCTCCAAACACAAGGAACGCTGCTGCATAGCGGTGGCATTATCACTGCCCACATAGCGAATCAGGGTGTAATCTTCCGTACAGCCGGTATAATCATCCTTCCCCTCGGGATAGCGGAACACAAATCCATATTTTCCCATGTTGGAACGAAGCCAAGTAAAGGTCCGGGAATCTTTAAACGTCTCCGGATCTCCCTGGACACGCACGCACATGCCAGTCTGCTGGTCACACTCCCCCGCCACAGGCACCACCAGTTTTGCCTGAGTCCGGGCCATCACTGTAGTCAGGTTCTCAGTTTCCATCAGCTCGGTCACTTTGTCATCGTAACGCTGTTGCTGCTCCTGATACGACACATATCCCTCTGTGAACACCAACGCCAAACCGTCCGCTTTGGCAGCCTCTGACAGCATCTCCAAAGCGCTGGCGATATGCGCCTCCACCTGGACACCGCAGCACTCCACCGTGTTGGGCACATAGGTCTCGTCTTGAGGATAATTCTGGTTGATGACAAACAAGCTCACTTCATTGGAATACAAGGGCAACCCCATGTCATCGTAGGTGGGAATCTCCACCGAACTGACTTGGGAACCACTGGCCGTACCGGAAGCACTGGAACTGTCCAGGATCATCTCACTTTGAAAATACGGCACCAAATAAAACGCCACGAACATACCCACGCCCGCAGCGATCACCAGCACACCCATGCCCATGACAAACCTCATCCACAGCTTAATGCGCCGGGCCTGGCGGGATTGCTGCTGCTTGTCCCGAGAAATGAACAGGTTCCGTCCTGCGGGACCAATATTGATACGGCGGTCAGTACGGTCCAATACCACCCGTTTAGCACGCTTTTTCAGCAAAGAAGTCCCTCACAATCTATCTATACAAAGCCCTCTCGGGCAAACATGATGCGTTAACCAAATTATTATACACAAGTTTCTCTTAAAAAGAAACGGGTAAAAAGAAAAAAAGCGTCTCTTTCTGTCTGGACTTTTCCATAGGGCGATGCTAGAATGATGTGGAAGTTTATCAATCCGCATTGGAGGAACCCGAATGAACATCTTTTCCAAAATCAACCGCTTCCTGTTCCCCTACGCTGGGGAATACGAGAAGCTGGGCGCCAAGCGCGCCCTGGCTCTGGGCTTCCAGCACGCTTTCGCCATGAGCTGTGCCACCATCCTGGTGCCCCTGCTCACCGGACTGGACGTGGGTGTGGCCCTGTTCTGCGCCGGCGTTGGCACCCTGATCTTCCACCTGTGCACCGGCGGCCGGATGCCCACCTTCCTGGGCAGCTCCTTCGCCTTCATCTCCGCACTGGCAGGAGTCATCGGCAATAACGCCTTTGGCGCCACGAAAGATGAGCAGATCTCCGCTGCCATGGGCGGCATCATCGTGGCAGGCGCCTTTTACCTGGTGCTGGCCCTCATCATCAAGATCTTCGGCAAGGGCCTGATCGACAAGCTGTTCCCGCCGGTGGTCCGTGGCGTGGGCATCACCCTTATCGGTCTGAACCTTTCCACCAGCGCTATCAACAACATTCAGACTCAGTACGGCGCTGACGGCAGTACTCTGGCACTGTTTGGGGAAGGCTTCTCCATGAGCGCTTACGTGTGGGCCTGGGTCATCGCTGGTCTGGTGTGCCTGATCGCGGTATTCCTTTCCAGCTGCGGCAAGGGCATCGTGAAGATGTCCTCCATCGTTATCGCTCTGGTCTCCGGATATGTGTTCACCCTGCTGGTCACCAAGATCGGCATCGCTCCCGCTTCCCTGATGGACACCGGAGTCATTGCTAATTACAGCTGGATCCAGGTACCTCATTTTGTCCTCCCCAGCTTCAACATCACCGCCATCGGCATGATCGCTCCCATCGCCATTGTCACTTGTGTGGAGCATGTGGGCGATGTGTATGCCAACGGCGCTGTGGTGGGCAAGAAGTTCACCCGCAAGCCCGGTTTGCACCGCACCATGATGGGTGACGGTCTGGCCACTGTCTTTGCCGGTCTGGTGGGCGGTCCTCCCAACACCACTTACTCCGAGAACACCGCTGTTCTGGCTGCTACCGGTAACTACAACCCCGCCTCCCTGCGGATTGCCGCGCTGATCGCCATTGTGGTCAGCTTCTTTGGCAAGGCCATCGGCGTGATTCAGTCCGTGCCTAACTGCGTGCTGGGCGGTGCCTGCATCGTGCTTTACGGCATGATCGCTTCCGTAGGCCTGCGGACCCTGGTGGAGAACCACGTGGACTTCACCAAGAACCGTAACCTGTGCATTGCCGCTGTGATGCTGGTACTGGCCATCGGCGGCGCTGTCATCGGCAACGCTGTGTTCAGCTTCTCAAACATCGGTCTGGGCATCATCGTGGGTATCATCCTGAACCTGATCATCCCCGACAAGGAAGCCGACGGCAAGGGCCTGGTAGCCCACACCGTGGAGGAGAAGGAAGTCTCCCCCGAGCGCACCGACAAGAACGACTGATCGCCTAAAATAGAATTTCATCCATAAAAACGGCCCCCGGCTTTCGCCAGGGGCCATTTCTTTATGCTCTTTTTACTTATTCAGCCTCGAAATAAGCCTTGAAGGCTTTGTAAGCCATATACACGTCCAGCTTGGAGACAACCTCGAAGGGAGCATGCATGGACAGCACCGGCACGCCTACGTCGATAACGTCCGCATTCATCCGGGAGATGTCCAACGCCACGGTACCGCCGCCGCCCTGGTCCACTTTGCCCAGCTCACCGATCTGCCACAGCACATCGTTGCTGTCGAAGATCCGGCGCACAAAGCCTACGAACTCAGCGTTGGCATCGTTGCTGCCGCCCTTACCACGGGAACCGGTATACTTGGCCACGCCTACGCCCCGGTTCAGGTAGCAGGAGTTGCCAGCCTCAAAAGCGGAAGCGTAGTTGGGATCGTATGCCGCAGTCACGTCAGCGGACAGGCAGGTGGACTTGGAATACACGTGGCGAGCCTCCAGGCCCTCAGCAGCAGCCAGATCCGCCACGAAATAGTTCAGGAACTCAGAGGCCAGACCCGTGTTGCCCACGCTGCCGATCTCCTCCTTGTCCGCCAGAACGGTGATGGAGGTGTACTCGGGAGTCTTGCACTTGAAGATGGCTTCCAAAGCGGGATAAGCGCATACACGGTCATCATGGCCGTAGGCGCCGATCATGCTCCGGTCAAAGCCGATGTCCACCGCCTTGAAAGCGGGAACAAACTCGATCTCCGCGGAGATCAGGTCACTCTCCACGATGCCATACTGCTGATGCAGAATGTTCATGATGTTCAGTTTGAACAGCTTCTCCCCTTCCCCGTCGGTAAGGGGCAGGCTGCCTACCAGAACGTTGAGATCCTCGCCGGTGAAGGCCTCGCCCAGCGTCTTGGTCATCTGATCCTTGCCCAGGTGGGGCAGGATGTCGGTGATGCAGAACTGGGGATCCTCCGGCTTCTCGCCCACGTTCACGGTAATCTCAGAGCCGTCTTTGCGGATGATCTTGCCGTGCATGGACAGGGGGATAGCAGTCCACTGATACTTCTTGATACCGCCGTAGTAATGGGTCTTGAGCAGAGCCAGCTCGCTTGCCTCATACAGAGGGATGGGCTTCAGGTCCACACGGGGGCTGTCGATGTGAGCAGCAGCAATGCGGACACCTTTCTTGGCGCCCTTCTTGCCGATAACAGCCAGGCACATGGCCTTGCCCCGGTTGTTGTAATAGACCTTATCACCGGCTTTGTACTTCTTCTCAGGATCAAAGGGCTCAAAGCCAGCTTCCTCAGCGGCCTTCACAGCCCAAGTCACAGTTTCCCGCTCGGTCTTTGCCGCGTTCAGGAAAGCCTTGTAGCCCTCGGCGAACTTGTCGGCCTTACCCAGCTCCTTAGCGCCCACTTTAACGGCGCCATGGGTACGGTCCATGAGGAGCTCTTTCGCCAGCTCCTTAGCGTCGATCTTTTCCTCTTTCTTAGACATTCTAATTGACCTCCTATATCTCTCAAGGGAATCTTCCCTGAAAGTGCGTTTCAACGTTCAACTCAAAACTTCTATATAGATGGGATAAAACGTAGGTGGAGCAGCGTTTGGTCATCCGCTGGTTCGATCAAAATTGCGTAAAAGAAGACTGCTTCCTGCCAAGTGGTCACATCTTGAGCCACCAACTTTCATCCACTTCTACTCTACCATGAATCGACACAAAATGCAACGAAAGGCAACTTATTCGTCATAGAGCTTTTGATAGATCTCGTACCCCCGCAGCACCTTTTTCACATAGGCATCCGTCTCTGGATAGGGGATGGTGTGGAGCGTCTCCCCATCGTGGGAATAGTCCCCGCTTTGAAGCCACTCCGAAACATTTCCCATGCCTGCGTTGTAGGCCGCCAGAGCTACTTCCACACTGCCATATTGATCTATCAGCAGCCGTAACAGGGCGCAACCACAATGAACGTTGGCCTGAGGATCGTACACACCGGCGTTAGGGTCCTCCAGTGGATAAAGGGAAGCGATCCAGTCGAAAGTGCCCTGGGTTAACTGCATTAGCCCCATAGCGTCGGCGCTGGATCGGGCTTCCGGATCGAAGCCGCTCTCCGTTTTGATGACTGCGTACACCAGGTCCGGATCCAGGTCAAACTCCGCAGCCTCCTGCTCTACCAACCGAGAATAGGACTTGGGATACAGCAGTTTCAGGCCCGCTTCTGCCAGCCGTGATCCAAACAGAACTACTGCTGCCACCAGCAACACTACTAGAATCACGCCTGTAAGACACCCTTTTCTCATAGGCTAGTGTTCCCCATTTCATCCAGCAATCTCTCAAGCAGCTTCTCTACGGCTTCTTCCACTTGAGCCCCAGGACCGTTTTCCACCACCCAGTCTGCCCGGGAAGTGTAAAAATCCGGGGAGGGCTGGGCTTCCAGTCGCCGAAGAGCCGCTTCCTGAGAAAGGGAGTCCCGCTTCAAGATCCGTGCCAACCGCTCCTCCTTGGGGGCGTCTACCACCAGAATCCGAGAGCAGGCACTATCCAGGCCGGACTCAAACAGCGTGGGGGCATCCAGCACCAGAATCTTATATCCTTGGGCTTTTCCCTCCTCCAAAAGCTGCCGCACCCGACGGATGATCCGGGGGAAGGTGATCTCCCCCAGCCGCTCTCGAGCCTCTTCAGAAGCAAAAGCACGCTTTGCCAACTCCGCCCGGTTCAGTACACCGTCGGGACAGACCTCCGGTCCAAAAGCGCTGGAAAGTTCCTCCAGACAGGCGGGATCGTACACCTGAGCGCTGCGGGTAACCTGGTCACAGTCTACCACAAAGCAGCCCCGCTTTCTGAGAGCATCTCCCACAGTGGATTTTCCCGCGCCCGTAGGTCCCGTGAGCCCTATCACCTGCACTCCCGTAGGATTTACCACCTGGAAAGCAGCGGCCCGGATCAGCCGGTTATACACCGCTAGCCCCACCCCTTGCTTGGAGGGCATACGAGCATAGGCTTTTTTCGCCCCCACCTCGTCTAGGCTGTGGAGCGCATCAAACAGCCGGTGGGCCTGAGCACTTCCATCGTATCTGGCTCCGTAGGTCACGGTAGGTACTTGCAGGTAGGGAACATCCTCCTCGAAGCACAGTGCCCAACCATCCCCTTTTCGATTCACAAATCCAACGTATTCCTCCGGAGAGGCATCTACGATGACCACATCCGCAGCGGGGGAATAATGTTTGTACTTCATTCCCGGGGAAGCGGCTCGTTTCCCTTTCTCCAACTGATGGACCACAGCAGGGTCCACTTCCACTTCTCCCAGCACGGAA
Source organism: Clostridium sp. CAG:1013 (assembly GCA_000432995.1). Taxonomy (GTDB): domain Bacteria; phylum Bacillota; class Clostridia; order Oscillospirales; family Acutalibacteraceae; genus Acutalibacter. Next base: position 67,352 of record HF972671.1, on the reverse strand, counting down.
CGAAGCTGAGCAAGTGTGATGCCGCCGGGCCGTAGGATCCGAGGAGTGCCCTGAGCCAAGGTCAGCACTGTGGACTCCACCCCCACGTCGCAGTCGCCTCCGTCTAAAAGGGCGTCCACACGGCCGGTAAGGTCCTCCTGCACATGGCGGAAAGTGGTAGGGCTGGGTCTGCCAGACAGGTTGGCAGAAGGCGCTGCCAAAGGCACCCCCGCAGCATCGATCACCGCACGGGCCGTGGGATGAGAAGGACACCGCACCGCAACTGTGTCCAGGCCACCGCTAGTGGTGCGAGGCACCAGGTCCGACTTGGGTAGGATGATGGTAAGAGGACCCGGCCAAAACACCGCTGCCAAACGCTTTGCGGCCTCCGGCACTTCCCGAACCAAGGGAACCAGCTGGGACACATCGCTGATATGAACAATCAGCGGGTTGTCGGAAGGACGTCCCTTTGCCTGGTAGATATTTTTCACAGCTTCCTCGTCCAAAGCGTTTGCCGCCAAGCCGTACACCGTCTCAGTGGGGATGGCAACCAGACCGCCCCGGCGAAGGATCTCTCCTGCCCGGGTGATATCTCCGGCACAACGGTCGCTCAACAATAACGTTTCCATGTAGTTCCCTCCTTATCCCTGGGACTCTTCCAGCTGAGCGGCACGGTCAGCTGCAACCAGGCTGTCGATGATCTCATCCAGGGCACCTCCGATGATCTCGTCCAGCTTGTAAAGTGTCAGACCAATACGGTGATCCGTCACTCGAGCTTGTGGGAAATTATAAGTGCGTATCCGTTCGGAACGGTCTCCGGTGCCCACCTGGCTGCGGCGCTCCTGAGCCACCTGATCGCTGGCTTTTTTCCGTTCTTGGTCCAACAGTCTGGCCCGCAGCACTTTCAAGGCCTTCTCCTTGTTTTTATACTGGCTCCGCTCGTCCTGGCACTCCACCACCATACCCGTTGGCAGGTGGGTTACACGGATGGCAGAAGAGGTCTTGTTAATGTGCTGACCACCGGCGCCGCTGGAACGGAATGTGTCGATCTGAAGGTCCTTCGGATCGATGTCCACGTCCACTTCTTCCGCTTCCGGCAGCACAGCCACCGTGGCCGTAGAGGTGTGGATGCGGCCTTGGGCTTCTGTCTCCGGCACCCGCTGCACTCGGTGAACGCCGCTTTCGTATTTCAGCCGGGAATAGGCCCCTTCCCCATCGATGAGGAAGCTCACTTCCTTAAAACCTCCCAGCTCTGTTTCGTTTAGGCCAACGATCTCTGTTTTCCAACCCTTTTTCTCGGCGTAAATGGTGTACATCCGGTACAGGGTATAGGCAAACAGGGCTGCCTCTTCCCCGCCGGCACCACCCCGGATCTCCACGATGACGTTTTTCTCATCGTTGGGGTCTTTGGGCAGGAGCAGCAGCTTCAATTCCTCTTCCAGGCGGGAAAGCTCCTCTCCCTTTTCCTTGATCTCCTGCTGGGCCATCTCCCGCAGTTCCCTCTGGCCACTCTCCTCCAAAAGTTCCTTGGCTCCTGTCAAGTCCTCCTGGCAGCGGCAGTACGCCCGATAGGTCTCCACAATGGGTTCCAGTTCTTTATGTTCCTTCATTAGGGAGGCATAAAGTTCCCGCTGAGCAGCAGTAGCTGGGTCGTATAGCTTCATATTCAACTCTTCAAAACGGTTTTCAAAAACACGCAGATTCTCAAACACAATAAACACAGCCTTTCCAAAATTGAGATCCTAGTTTTGGAAAAGCCTTCTACTCCTCCCCTTCCGGACGGAGGACCTTCTTCACGTTCTTCTCGCACTTGAGCCGGGGGATCATCACTTCACGGCCACAGCCGTTGCACCGGATCTTAAAATCCATTCCAACCCGCAGCACGGTAAATTCCAGACTGCCGCAAGGATGGGGCTTTTTCATACGGAGCACATCGCCCACTTGGATGTCCATCTGTCTCATCCTTTCACCTTTGACTCGCCGCCGCGGCCCAAGGGACTCACGACAAAAAACTAATTTATTATTATACACCCTTCCATAGATTTTTGCAAAGAAAAGAGCGTCCCGGAGAAAAAATCTCCGAAACGCTCTCTTGAAACTTCTCTATTCTTCTCCCCTGCTACTCCTGAGGAGTGGCTACGAAGGTGTCATGGTCGTCCACCTTCTCACTCTCCACGGCTTTGGCTGTTCGTGCGGTCACCGCAGTCGTAGCCGAGGAAATGGTAACGGACACGGTATACTCTCCTGTCACCCAGCAAGAATCTGCCGCAGTGCCTATCAAGGTTACCGTAGCAGGCACATCCACTGTGCCGGTTTGGTTCTGGTAATTGGACAAATTCACCTGGACCGCCACGGAATCTCCCGTAAGCTTTGCCACTTGGGCTTCCGGACCAACCACTGTGACCGGCAGGGTGCTGGTGGCCAAGGAAACATCCATGCCATCCGGCTTATTGGTAATCTGGATGTTGGAGGAGCTCACCTGGACCGAGCTTTCCTCGTAACCATTCAAGTTGATGGAAACTGTGGCCTGGCTGGTGGTCTCACCCACACTGCTGATATTCCGTACACCAGAAGGCAAAGGAATATCCATGGTGATGGTGTTGGTGGTGCCAGCCTTCAACTGAGCAAAATCGATCACATCGGTCAGCTGGATCTCATTGATGTCAGCCAAGACATCAGCGGAACCCGCAATGGTGACCTCTGCCGGGTCAATGGTAATGCGGTTATCCAAAAAGCCTTCCGGCTGATGGAGCGTGGTTGCTGTCAGTTTCACCGTCTTAACGGGGATCACTGGGATTGTCACATCCACGGTGTCCACATTCATCGTGAGATACAGATTGGAAGTGTCGGTGATGACCTGGTTGCTCTTATCATAGAGAACCAGCGGACAGGAGAAATTGGTCTCCTCCTTCAACGCCGTTTGTGTCGTGTAGTTCACTGCAACCCTGCTGATCCTGGCCACCGAGGACTCCGGACCGGAAATGGTCACATTGTCAGCGGAAAGAATCGGCGTAGACGCGTAGTAACCATCCGCCGAGCTGTATTGGATATTGCTCTCAATGGGGAAATTCGCTTCTTGCCGGCGATCGTACTCCAAGGTGACCTCCGCCGGACTGATACCGGTAATCTCAAAATTAGCCAGAGAATTGCTTTTCACTGCCCGCACTTCAGCAGTGAGCTTTTGCAGTGTGTTGCCTGTCACCGCCGTAGAGGTGGGATTCAGCGTAACGGTCACTTCAAAATCAGATGCGGCCAACTGACTGGTCAACATGGTGTTACCTGTCACCTGAAGGTCAACTGTGGTACTGGACATGTTGAACACTTCCAGACCTTCCTCTTCCGCTGCGGAGGAATACCGCACCTGAATGGGCACGTCCTCCACAACCACGCCCCGGTCAGAGCTGTTAGCGGACATAAGGAACCAACTCACCACGGCAACAGCAAGGGAAAACACAAAAACAAAGGTGTTGTGATAAAACAGATTGCCAAAAGAAATACGCTTCTTTTTGGAGCGGGTCTTGGATTCTTCCGGACGTTTTTTCTCTTCGCTCATCCGTCACTCCCCCTTTCTGGCAGTGCGGCCGCTCAATCCCAGTTTGCCCAGGATCCGCTTTCCGCCCGAAGCTTCTTCCGAAGTGCCGATCAAGTTCTTTTCCAGCACTTCCCGCAGAGTGACACGGTTGTAGTTCCGGGTGAGCTTTCCTTCAGAGGCGATGGAGATCTGGCCCGTCTCCTCGGAA
>HF972671.1:62401-63582 GCA_000432995.1 Clostridium sp. CAG:1013 | reverse complement strand
TGATGCCCAGAGCCGCACGATGACGAGTGCCCAGCTCAGCGCTGACGTTCTCATTGCTGGTCAGGGGCAGGATGCATCCCGCCGCGTAAACTTGTCCTTCCCGGATAATCATAGCCCCATCATGCAGGGGAGCCTTATTGAAAAAGATGTTGGCAATCAGCTGGCTGGAGGGTGCTCCTTCCACCACCGTGCCTGTGGCCACGATCTCTCCCAGCTTAGTCTGGCGCTCAAACACGATCAAAGCGCCCATGCGCAGCTGCTGGAGAATCTGAGTGGCATCCACCACTCCCTCGATAGCCTTGCGGGTCTTGGCCTTGTCCTCCCGGTCTTTGACAGCCACTGCGCTGACCAGAGACTGAGCCACTTTACTGTGGCCCACCTGTTCCAAAGCCTTACGGATCTCAGGCTGGAACAAGATGACCACGATGGCGATACCAGATTGGAGAAACGCCCGCAGAATGGCGTTGAGCATCAAAAGATCCATCTCCGAGGAGATGACGAAAAGCACTACCAACAGAATGATGCCCTTTACAAGCTGGCCCGCGCGGGTCTCCCGCACCAGCTTGATGACACTGTACAGCAGCACTGTAACAATGGCCACATCCACGGCGTCCTTCAGGGTAAACTGACGGGCCAGGCTGAGGATGAGCTGTCCCGTTTGGGAAATGTATTCCATCGCGGATCCCATGGCCACCACTCCTTTCCATTGAACTTCTTTTAAACAGCGCAAATGCCGAGGGGCAATCACCCCGCGGCATCTCGCGGCAAGCCTTTCTGGTATTCATTTTATCATAAACATTCTGCAAATAAAAGAAGTTTTTAGAGAATCCAAGGAATTTATTCCCGCCAATGGGACAAACGCACCGCCAGGGCATCCATATCCTCCCTGCGGGTGAACGCGGAGGGCGACACCCGCACCGTTCCCGTTTCTAAGGTACCCATCTTCTCGTGGGCCAACGGAGCGCAGTGGAGCCCACACCGCACAGCAATACCACCTTTGGCAAGGAATTCCCCCACACGCTCGCTGGGGACCCCCTCCACATTGAAGGACAGCACCGGCACGGACCAACTTTCCTCAGGGGGCGGCGTGTAGAGGACAATATGGCCCATCCGGGAAAGCCGGTGGTGAAGGTACCGCAGTTTTTGGAGCTCCTCACGGCAAATCCGTTCCGGCCCACGGC
>HF972671.1:49854-62378 GCA_000432995.1 Clostridium sp. CAG:1013 | reverse complement strand
GGCGGACAAACTGGATCCCCGCTTCCAGCCCCAGGATACCCGGGACATTCTGAGTGCCGCTCTCATACCGTTCCGGCGGCTCCTCTGGCTGCTGGAGGTTTCTGGACTGGGTGCCGGTTCCCCCTTCCACCAGGGTGTCCAGAAGTTCTTCCGGCTCCCGCAGCAAAAGCAGTCCTGTACCCATGGGACCGTAAAGCCCCTTGTGTCCGGCGCAGCACAGGTAATCGATGCCGCTTTCCTCCATGTGGATGGGGATGAGTCCCGCTCCTTGAGCGGCGTCCACACAGAGTTTTACACCATACTGGTGGACCAAAGCGGCGATTCGCTCTACCGGCACCCGGATACCAAACACGTTGGAGGCCATAGTACACACCGCCAGCTTGGTCTTGGGCCCCATAGCCTGACGGAATGCTTCCAAGGTGGCGTCACTGTCACCGGGAGTCACTTTGGCCACCGTATAGGCAACGCCCCGGCTGGCCAAGGCCGCCAAGGGGCGCATCACCGCGTTGTGTTCCAGATCCGAGACCACCACGTGGTCACCGGGCTTCAACGTTCCTTTCAGCACCAGATTCAGAGCCTGGGTGCAGCTGGGCTGAAACAGCACGCACTCCGGCCCCGGAGCGCCAAAAAAATCCGCCGCTAGCTTGCGGCAGTCATACACAGCCTGTGTGGTGCGCAAACACATCCGGTAACCGCTGCGGCCAGGATTTGCCCCGTACTCCGCCAGGGCACGCTGCACCGCCTGCCGCACTCCTTGGGGTTTGGGGTAGGTGGTAGCGCTGTTGTCCAGGTAAATCATGGCAGGTCACCGTCCTGTTCCATACGGCGCAGCACCCGGATGTGATTTTCCCGCAAAATCCGTTCAGCGGCATCCGCTCCTTGTGGGACATAGATCCCATACCCGCAGCCGGTCTCCTGTGTTTTGGGGATGCGTTCCACATATCCCCGGATCCCGTGACGAAACAGCAGGTCACGGCCTTTCATAGCATAGGTCACAGAGCTTACCACGATCAAAGGCTTGCCCATAAGATCACCTCATTACTCTTTCACGAAATCGGTACTCAGTTCATTCTATGCGTGAAAGTCCTTCCGGTGACCACATCCCCGGGCAAAAAAAGAAGGCCCCGAAAGGAGCCTTTCTCTCACTGTTCCAACAGACACACGGCCGAAGCGGCGATCCCCTCTCCAGCGCCGGTGAATCCCAAGCCCTCCTCCGTGGTTGCCTTCACACTCACCCGGGAGACCTCTATGCCGCATGCCTTAGCCAAATTTTCTCGCATGGAAAGAATGTAGGGGGCCAGTTTCGGCCGCTGGGCAATCACCGTGGCGTCGATGTTGCCGATAGAATACCCCTTCTGCCCCAGCAAAGAGCACACCTGCTCCAGCAGAACCAGACTATCCGCTCCCTCGTAGGCAGGATCATTGTCGGGGAACAGCTTACCGATATCCCCCAAAGCAGCAGCTCCCAACAGGGCATCGGAAATGGCGTGGGCCAGCACGTCCGCGTCAGAGTGACCCAGGAGTCCCTTCTCATAGGGTACCTCTACTCCACCTAGGATCAGCTTCCGGCCTTCCACCAGCTTATGCACGTCGTATCCGTATCCAATGCGCATGGAGCGCTCCTCCTTTCCAAGATAGGCCCGGGCAGCCAAACGGTCTTCCGGGGTGGTGAGCTTGATATTTCGGTAATCCCCAGGACTGAATTTTACCCGGCCTCCCGCCGCCTCAATCAGCTGGCAGTCATCCGTATAGGAAAGTCCCGCATTTCGAGCCTTCCGGGCAGCGTAAAGATACATTTCACGCTCAAATGCCTGGGGCGACTGGACTGCCATTAGCCGGTCCCGTTCCGGAGTGGAACCCACAAAGCCTTGGCCGTCAGACAGCTTGCAGGTATCCTTGGAAGGTACCGCCGCCGTGGCGGCCCCATAAGCTACCGCGTCCTTACACACCGCATCGGCCATTTCCGGGGTGACAAAGGGGCGGGCACCGTCATGGATAATCAAATAAGAGCACTCCGGAGAAAGGGCGTCCACCCCTGCCAAAACAGAGTCCTGCCGTTCTTTTCCTCCGGGAACCACTGTCACCGGCTGGGAACCGCTGTCACCGGCTTGTCTGTTTTCCCTGCCAGCAGGGCCTCGATCCGCTGCCTGTCCTCTTCCCGGCAGACCACGCACAGCTCCCCCACCCAGGGGCAACCAGCCAGCACCTCGAAGGAATAGAGCAGCACCGGCTTGCCCCCAAGGTCCTCCAGCACCTTAGAAACATTTCCCCCCATACGGCTGGAATTCCCTGCCGCCACAATCACCGCGCCAAATCGTCCGTCCACTCCAATTCCTCCTTCTGCGTCATTTCTCTCCAGGAAACGCGCTTTGTTCTCATTATAGTGAGCCACCCCCGCCAAGTCAACGCTTTCCCCGGGAATTCCGTTGACACAGGGAGGAACGTCATACCTCTCCAAGCAGTTTCAGAAATGCCCCTTCCGGCAAAATGACTGGGCCTCCGTCTTTTCCCGGGAGAGCTTTGTCACCAGGTACGGCCACTACCAGATAGTCAGTTTTGTCCGTGACCTCTTTCTCCACCTTGGCCCCGGCCCGCATGACTCGCTCCGCTGCCTGGTCCCGGGAAAGAGCTTTCAATTCCCCAGCAAAGGCCAGCCTCTTTTTGTAGAAGGGATGATCGGGGATCCCAAGGTATTTGGGGCGCTTCTTCTTCTCAAACAGCCGGAGAAAATCCTCCTCCGTACCCTGGGAAAGGGCTTTTTCCCGAAGTTTTTCATAGCAGCGATAGGTGATCCAGCAGTCAGTCAAGGCCCGGTGTGCTCCCTCATAGGAGACCCCCAGAGCCTCCGCCACGTCCCCCAACCGGTGATGGGGCATCTCCGGAAGCATTTTTTTAGCAATGCGGAGATGATCCAGGGAGTCGTTACGGCAGGGCCGCCCCAGGTATTTTTGGAAGGAATCGTAGAGAAAGGCCATATCAAACCCCACATTGTGGCCCAGGATCAAGTCCTCCCCCAAAAACGCTTCCACTTGAGGCAGAGCATCCTCCGGCGGAGGGGCGTCCTCCAGCATCTCGTCTGTGATCCCCGTCAAGCCCTGGATAAAATCGTCCACGTAGCCTTCGGTCCACTCTCCTCCTCGCTGCACCTCACGCCAAGGAGGCTGGATCAAGGTGGAGAAAGTCTCCGTCACCTCTCCCCCCCGCACTCGCAGCGCTCCCACTTCAATAAGCCCGCAGGTCTCGCTGGATAGACCGGTAGTTTCCGTGTCCACTACGGTGTAGTCCCGGGGAAGGCACAATCGGCTTTCCCCTTTCCCAGGACGGTCTACTTTTGCCATAGTGCCCCTCCTTTCACACATTTTTCCCTATTGTACCTCTATCCGCCCCAAGACGCAAGGCGCAAAAAGACGCCCTCCGATCTTCCGGAAAGCGTCCGTTTTTACTGTCTAGTGATTTTTTCTCACTCCCGAAACGGCTCAACACTCACAGGACTATACCCCAACTTCCACACGATCTCTTTTAGTTCCTGGTCAGGGACCTCCTGCTTGGAGCGCACCAGAGCTGTTCCCTTGGCTAAGTCCACCTTGGCATAGAATCCTTCTTGGGAGTGAAACGCGTTTTCGATACGCTTGGCACAGTTTTGGCAGTGCATTCCCTCAATGCGCATCACTTTGGCGTAAGGGTAGTGGGATTTATCCCCGTCAGCGGGACGCACCCGTTTCACTTCATCACCCCCGGAGCCGCAGCAGCCGGTTTTCAATTTCTTCAAGTAACTACGCACCCCCAGAACGCAGATCACGCCCAGCACCAAACAGATAACGATAGTTGGCGTCATTCCTTCCATCCCATACCCCTCTTTCTGTAACTCCAGTCTTGCTGTTAGATTTATCTAACTCACAGAAAGTTTATCACTTTCCTGTGTCCCTGTCAATGTATCAAACACCAAAAGCAAAGGGACGAGGCCCACGCCCCGTCCCAACCGGCATACTTCCCACAGGAGGAAAGGAAGCATTACGCCAGTGCTTTCCCCAAAGCCTGGCAGGCGGCCTCCCCGTCACTGTCGGGCGCCTCGTTGCAAATAACACCCTCACTGACCAGGTTAGCGCCGTCTCCTCGGCAGGTGTCTTCCCAGTTGCGCATCCATTCCCCGTCGCCCCATCCGTAGGAGCCGAACAGACCGAGCTTTTTCCCGGACAGTTTTTCCTCGCAGGACTGGAACATGGGCTCGAACTCCCCTTCCTCCAGCTGCTCCGCCCCCATGGAAGGGCAACCAAACGCAATGGCATCGAACTGGTCCATCAAATCGGGGGAAAATTCCGCCGCGGTAAACAGGACAGCTTCCGCTCCTGCCTCCTTGGCACCCGCGGCCACCATGGTCGCCATGGCCTCTGTGTTGCCTGTTCCGCTCCAATACACTACCGCGATCTTACTCATGATGCAAACATCCTTTCGTCATGGAAATACTTGTTGTCAAGCGGCTACGGTCAGCTGCCAAACCGTCCGTCCCTGGTTCCACAGCCGGGCGTACACCTCCCGACATTTCTTAAACCGAGCAAACCGTTTTTGCGCTTCCAGCTCGTTGCAATAGACCTTCCAACAGCCACTGCACTTGCAGTTTCGACCCTCATTTTGGATGAACCCCACCACATCTCCCAGAGGGTAGTTTAAAAAAATACCCACCTCATGAGGAAATCCCCTGCTTTCTTTCAGCCGTAACCGAAGCCGCGAAAGGGCCTCACTCACCTGAACGCTTTCGTAACCATAGGAGGCCAGAAACGCCTTCACACCTGGCTGTTCTAGATCTTGCTGCAACTGGGAGGGTCTGTAAAGGTAAAGCAATGCCCGGCCGTTCTCCCGGCGGAGTTCTGTCAGTGCAAGACCTTTTGAACCCAACACGTCATTCCACAGCTTTACTTCCGCCTCCCAACCCTCTACTAAAGGGAGGCAAAACATGCTGGCTGTTTTCAGTCCAGCTAACGTGGGGGAACCGTGATTGATGAGATACTGTTCCAACATATCAATTCACCGCCGTCCATTCTGTCAGAGCCGTCCGAAGCGCTGTGGCGCTGCTAGTGTGGACTCTTGCCACAGGGATCTGATTCTTTTTGGCCTCCTGCGTCACACTGATCACCATCTTGTGGGACACTGTGCTGATGAATAAAATCAGCAGATCCGGAGTGCCCAGCTTCCGTTTCAAAGACCCGTTCTCCTTGGTGAACACTTTGGCCTTGCAGCCGTGCTCCTTACAGATGCCCTCATACTGGGCTGCCATTCGTTCGTTCCCTCCTACGATCACAACGCTCATAGGTTCGCTCCTTCTATTTCAACCCATTTTTGTCTTGTAACCCGTCCTGCCGGGAAATTCCTCTCTGAGCCGCCGATCTGAGAAGAACCTCCCACGGACAGGCTGTTTTATAAAGTTAGTTCGCGCTAACAAGTGTTTTTGAAAAATGCGTCCATGAGGACGCTTCAAATCGAGTTGTTAGTTTTGACTAACTATTGCTATTGTACAGGATAATTCGCTTCTCGTCAAGGGAATTTTCGAAAAAAACTTTCCCGGGGAATTTTCGCCCCTTTCCTTTGTCAGCTTGTATCTTTGGGAAAAGAATGGTATACTAACTTTAACGGCCGGGCTTGTCCGGCACATTACAGAAACGAGGGATCGCTATGAACTGCTACTATATCATCGGCCTGCGGGTGGATCATCGTCACTCCAACGCTTTGAACCTCCAGAAAGCTCTGACTGAGTTTGGCTGCAACATCAAGCTGCGTGTTGGCCTCCATGAGACCAGCGAGAATTTCTGCTCCGATGACGGCGTCATCATGCTGCAAGCCTGCGGCGACAAGGAGACCATCGATCGGATGGTGGAAGCCTTCAATGGCCTGGAAGGCGTAACCGCCAAGCTGCTGGACCTGAACTAAGCCACAGGAATAAAAGTCTCCCCGGCGAAACGCTTGGGGAGCTTTTTTCTAGCACGGAAAGGAACATATATCATGGACACCCCATTTTCTCAGCAAACACTGGACTTTCTCTTCGAAAACCGCTTGCAGGACAGCCGCGTCTGGTTTGGAGAGCACAAAAAAGAATACCAGTCCCTGGTGATTGAACCTCTGCGCCAACTTGTGATGGACCTGACCCCCACCATGCTGGAACTGGATCCGGACTTTCAAACAGAACCCCGAGTAGATCGGACCATCTGCCGCATCTGGCGAGACACCCGCTACACCAAGGATCCTTCCCTCTACCGGGACCACATGTGGATCATCTTCAAACGGGGTGGCAGGATGCATGGCACGGATTATCCCGGAGTCTACTTTGAGATCAATCTGGACGGATTCTCCTATGGCTGCGGTTTTTATCACGCTTCCACCGCTTACATGAACAATCTGCGGGCTCGGATCTTAGCGGGAGACCAGGAATTTCAGGCTGCTCAGGAAACCTATTTAGGGCAGAAACTCTTCGCCATGGAGGGCGACTGTTTCAAACGGCCCCGGTACGGCCACCGCACTCCCGAGGAGCAGATCTGGTTGGAACGGCGAAACATTGGCTTTTCCGCGGACAGTCATGACTTTTCCATGCTCTTCTCCAAGGAACTTCCCCAAAAGCTGGCCCAAGACCTGCGTCTGCTGTTCCCAGTGTACCGATTTTTGGCCTCCACAGCCGAGGAAACTCTCCGCCAGCAGACAGAACGAGAGCTTCTCCAGCGATAACATCGTCACACATAACAAAAGACCGAGAGGAATTCCTCCCGGTCTTTTTCTTTTACATGGCTTTAAACGCGTCCAGATCGATCACTTTGCCACCGGCCAAACGGGATTCCTCCGCGGCCAGGGCAATGAAGTGGCTCTCCATGGAATGTTCCAAGGTGGTGGTGCGCTCGTTGGGCTGAGAATCGGTGAGAAGCATCTCCAGAAAATCCTGAACAATGCCGCTGTCTCCGCCGCCGTGGCCTTTCAAGTCAGATGCCAACTTGCCCACGTCAATGGTCTCCTCTTCTTTGCCAAATTCCCGCACATGGATCAGGTTGGACCTCATGTCCGCCTCGATCTCACCTTTCGTACCCATAGCCTTGAAATACCGGTAGCAGTTCTCCGTAAAGGCACACATGGTGAAGCTGACGGTGGAACCATCCTCCATAAGCAGGTTGGTTTGCTGGTGGTCTACCACGTCGTTGTCGCAGTGATAGACACAGCGGCCATAGGGCCCCTCACGGAGAGCTTTGTAGGTGCTTTCCAAGGTGTGCTCCACACTGAGCACCGAGCTGATCCAGCTGTCCCCATTTGCAAGACCTGTCTTGGGACTGGTGATATAGATTTTCTCCGCGTCAAAAGGACAAGTATCCTTTACCTTGCAGCCATCCAGACAGCGGAGTGCCGCTCCTTCTGGTGCCCGCTCCGGCTTGAAAAGCTGAGTGGTGCCAAAAGAGGAAACAGACTTGCACTTCTTCCCCAGCAGCCAAGTGAGAATGTCCATGTCGTGGCAGGACTTTTGGAGGATCATGGGGCTGGTCTGCTGAGAATTGCGCCAGTTGCCCCGGACAAAAGAATGAGCCTGATGCCAGTATCCCACGTTCTCGTTGGCACAGATGCTGACCACATCCCCAATGCGGCCGCTTTGGATCAAATCTTTCAGCATATTGTAGAACACGGTATACCGCAGCACGTGGCAAACGATGATCTTCCCAGGACATTCGGAAGCCACCTGCAGCAGTTCCCGGCACTTGGAAAGTTCCGGGGAAATGGGCTTTTCCAGCAGGATATTGTATCCCTTACGCAGCGCGGGGATAGCGTGTCCCACATGCTGCCGATCCATGGTGGAGACCACCATCACGTCGGCAAGCCGGTCACGCTCCAGCATCTCCTCGGCGCTGGAAAAACAGTTCTCCTCCGGAATGTTGTAGAGTTTTCTGGCTTTTTCCACCTTTGCCGGATCCAAATCCGCCACAGCCACCACTTTCATTTTCTCAGGAAACAGTTTTTCCATGGAGGCATAGGTGCTGCCTCGATCGCCAAAACCAGCGATGGCAAAAGTCACAGGCGCTTTCATAAAAACTCCTTCTTTCTTGTTTGTGAAATGCCGACAGGCCTCGGTCCGGCCCGCCGGAAAAAGAAAACGGGAAAGAGCCTTCCCTTTCCCGTTCCCATTCAATTTGCAAAAATATGCTTACGCGGTAACAATAGCCTCTGCGCTTTGCAGTTTCAGAAGCTCAACAGCATTCTCCCGCATCTTGTACTTCAAGATCTTACCAGCGGCGTTCATGGGGAACTCCTCCACGAAGGTCACATAGCGAGGCACCTTGTGTTTGGCCATATGGCTAAGGACGTACTCCTTGATCTCCGCCTCGGAAGAGGTCTCCCCTTCCTTCAGGATGACGCAGGCCATGATCTCTTCACCGTACTGCTCATCAGGCACGCCAATGACCTGGACGTCACGAACCTTGGGATGAGTGTAGATGAAGTCCTCGATCTCCTTGGGGTAGATATTCTCGCCGCCGCGGATAATCATGTCCTTGATTCGGCCAGTGATCTTGTAGTTGCCCTCGGGAGTGCGGCGGGCCAGGTCGCCGGGATGGAGCCAGCCGTCCTTGTCGATGGCCGCAGCGGTAGCTTCGGGCATCTTGTAGTAGCCCTTCATGATGTTGTAGCCCTTGGCCACGAATTCGCCGTCCACGTTGTCGGGCAGATCCTCGCCGGTCTCCGGGTCAACGATCTTGCACTCCACGCCGAACATGGCGCCGCCCACGGTGTTGACACGGACATCCAAAGAGTCGGTGGTCTTGGACATGGTGCAACCGGGAGAGGCCTCGGTCTGACCGTAGGTGATGCAAATCTCGGACATGTGCATCTTCTCCACCACGTCCTGCATCACCTTTACAGGACAGGGAGAACCAGCCATGATGCCGGTACGCATGTGGGAGAAATCAGTCTTTTCAAAGTCGGGATGCTCCAGCATGGCGATAAACATGGTGGGCACGCCGTGGAACGCAGTGATCTTCTCCTGGTTGATGCAGTGCAAGCCCTTCCGGGGAGAGAACGCGGTGATGGGACACATAGTGGCACCGTGGGTCATGGAAGCGGTCATGGCCAGCACCATGCCGAAGCAGTGGAACATGGGCACCTGGATCATCATCTTGTCGGCTGTGGACAGATCCATGCAGTCGCCGATGGCCTTGCCGTTGTTCACCACGTTGTAGTGGGTGAGCATAACGCCCTTGGGGAAACCGGTAGTGCCGGAGGTGTACTGCATGTTGCACACGTCGTCCTTGTGGATCTGACGGCGGCGGTTCTCCACCTCAGTGGGAGGTACGGAATCGCCCAGGCCCATGGCGTGCTCCCAAGTGTAGCAGCCCTTCTGCTGGCTGTCCACGGTGATGACGTTGCGCAGCACAGGCAGACGCTTGGAGTGGAGCTTGCCAGGCAGGCTGTCCTGAAGTTCCGGGCACAGTTCTTTAATGATGCCCACATAGTCGGAATCCTTGAAGCTGTCGATCATCACCAGAGTGTGGGTGTCGGACTGGCGCAGCAGATATTCCGCCTCGTGAATCTTATAAGCGGTGTTCACCGTGACCAGCACAGCGCCGATCTTGGTGGTGGCCCAGAAAGTGATGTACCACTGAGGCACGTTGGTGGCCCAAATAGCTACGTGATCCCCCTTCTTCACGCCCATGGCAATGAGGGCCCGAGCGAACTGGTCCACGTCATCCCGGAACTCGGAATAGGTACGGGTATAATCCAGCTCGGTGTAACGGAAGCAGAGCTGATCCGGGAACTCCTTCACCATCCGGTCCAGCACGTCGGGGAAGGTGGCATCGATCAGAGTCTCCTTGGGCCAGACATACTTGCCGGTATGAGAATGGTTATCCTGCAATTCTCCCTCTTTCATGGAAAGACCGGAGAAGTAATCGTTCATGTAGTTGGCGAACTGGGGGAATACCACGCCGGCATCGGAGAGCTCCTGAGCCCAACGCTTCACCCATTCCAGGGAGATGTACCCGTCATAGCCAATATCTACCAGGGCGTCCAGCATTTCAGTGATGGGCAGGTCGCCCTCACCCATCATGCGGTACTGCACCTTGTCGTCCACCATAACGCTGTCCTTTACATGGACATACTTGATGTAGGAACCCAGGTTGGCCACGGTCTCACGGGGAGACTCGCCGCCGTACCGGTAGGGATGGTGCATATCCCACAGAGCCGCCACAGAGGGCAGATCCACTTTTTCCAGCAGAGCCCGGAGACGCTTGGTGTCGGAGTAGACACCGTTGGTCTCCACCAGCAGGCACACGCCGAATCCCTGAGCGATGGTGCCCAGCAGCTTCAAAGCGTCCGCCACGAAATCGTCATCCACTTCTCCTTCCGGACGGGGATACCGGTCGCCCAGCACGCGGATGTAAGGAGTGCCCAGCTTTTTCGCCAGGACGATGTACTGGGTAATTTCAGAGATATTCTTGTCGAAGTCCTCTTTGTATTTTAGACCGCAGCCGGAAGCCAGGCAAGGAATCTCCAGGCCTAGGGACCGCAGCTTCTCTACGGTCTTGGGCAGCTGGGCATCCGTAAAGGGCCGAGCGTTCACGGCGAAAATTTCCTCCCCTAGCCCGCGAACCTCAATGCCTCCAAAGCCTAGGTCTTTGGCCATGGAATAAATGTCGGTCCATGTAAAATCAGGGCAAGCCAGGGTTGAAAAACTGATCTTCATACAAAAATCCACCTCGTCTTTTTTTGATAGTATACTGTATTATTATACAGCGCCCTCCTGTCAGAGACAAGAGGACGCTGAAGATTCGGTTATATATCTAATTTTACCTCTTTAAAGTGGAAATAAATCAGAAAAATACGCTAGTTTTGACAGGCTTTTTCTCATTATTTCCGGTGGGTACGTCCAATATCCTTGCGATACATGGCACCCTCAAAGGAGATTTTCTCCACACCTGCATAAGCCAGATCCAGGGCCTCATCCAGGGTATTTCCCAGTGCGGTGATCCCCAGAACCCGGCCGCCGTTAGTGAGAAATTTTCCATTTTCCCACTTGGTACCAGCATGATATACGGTAACGCCTTCCGCCTGGCCGTTCTCATCCAAGCCTTGGATCTCGATCCCCTTGGGATAGCTTCCGGGATAGCCGCCGCTGGCCATGACCACACAGGCGCTGGCCTTCTCACTCCAGTGGATGTCCACCTGAGACAGGCGTTCCTCAGCCACAGCTTTCACGATCTCAGCAAAGTCGGTCTCCAGCCGAGGCAGCACCACCTGGGTCTCCGGGTCGCCGAACCGGGAATTGTACTCGATAACCTTGGGCCCCTGAGGCGTGAGCATCAAGCCAAAATACAGACAGCCCTTGAAAGGACGGCCCTCAGCGTTCATAGCGTTCATGGTTGGCAGGAAGATCTTCTCCATGCACTCCTTTGCCACCTCTTCCGTGTAGAAGGGGTTGGGGCTGATGGTGCCCATACCGCCAGTGTTGGGGCCCTTATCCCCGTCATAAGCCCGCTTGTGGTCCATGGAAGACACCATGGGACACATGGTTTTGCCGTCGGTAAATGCCAGCACAGAAACCTCCGGACCAGTGAGGAATTCCTCCACTACTACCTGGCTTCCGGACTCGCCGAAAATCTTATCCTCCATGATGGAGTGCAGGCCGGCCTTAGCCTCCTCTTCGTTCTGAGCAATGATCACGCCCTTGCCCAGAGCCAGGCCGTCAGCCTTGATGACCGCAGGATATGTCCCCTGGGCCTTGATGTACTCCAAAGCCGCGGCGGGATCGGAGAACACCTCGTATCCCGCGGTGGGGATGTTATATTTTTTCATCAGGTTCTTGGAGAACACCTTGCTGCTCTCGATCTCCGCGGCCTTGGCGCTGGGGCCAAAGCACAGGAATCCTGCAGCTTCCAAATGGTCCACCATACCAGCAGCCAGAGGATCGTCAGGAGCCACGAACACCAAGTCCACAGCTTTTTCCTTAGCAAGAGCCAGCATGCCATCCTTGTCCATCACGTTCACCGGGAAGCACTCAGCGTCCCGGGAAATGCCCCCGTTGCCGGGAGCACAGTAGAGGGCCTCCACCTGGGGACTCTCCTTCAGCTTGCGGACGATGGCGTGTTCCCGGCCGCCGCTGCCGATCACTAGAATCTTCATAGGATTTCCTTCCTTTCTCTCGTTACAAGACCCGCCACACATGGCTGAGGGTGGGACAAGTCAGTTCCGCCCCTGCCCCTTTGCCGTGAACCTGTACGGTATGCCATCCGGCTTCTTTAGCCCTATTCAGCTCTTCAGGGTCGCCGCTGACAAACCAGACGCTCTGTGGAAAATGGGCAGCCAACTCTGCTCTCCGGAAAATCCCGTCCCCCGTGCTTCCCGCCAGCTCTACCCTGCCAGAGACCACTCGATCCCGGAAAAAAGGTTCCAGACACAGGCCAGGCAACAGTGCCGACACCTGGGGGAAATCCCAAGCCAGCAGGTAGTTTCGGAAGCCTTTATAGGCGCACAAGGCCAATGTGGCGGCCGCGTCGGGATAGACCCGGTATTGG
>HF972671.1:47814-49769 GCA_000432995.1 Clostridium sp. CAG:1013 | reverse complement strand
ACCCCCAGAAAATCGCTTTTCTCATGTGCCCTCCCAAACGATCAATGGTGGAACAGGCGGATGCCCGTGAAGGCCATGGCGATGTTGTACTTGTCGCAGGTCTCGATCACGTTGTCGTCCCGGATGGAACCGCCGGGCTGAGCGATGAACTCCACGCCAGACTTGTGGGCACGCTCGATGTTGTCGCCAAAGGGGAAGAACGCGTCGCTGCCAAGAGCCACACCGGTCATGCCGTCCAGCCAGGCACGGCGCTCTTCCCGGGTGAACACTTCCGGCTTCTCGGTGAAGAACTGCTCCCAAGCGCCATCGGCCAGCACGTCCATGCACTCGTCACCGATGTAAACGTCAATGGTGTTGTCACGATCGGCGCGGCGAATGCCGGGTTTGAAGGGCAGGTTCAGCACCTTGGGACACTGACGCAGATACCAGTTGTCAGCCTTGTTGCCTGCCAAACGGGTGCAGTGGACACGGCTCTGCTGGCCGGCGCCCACGCCGATAGCCTGACCGTTCTTCACGTAGCACACGGAGTTGGACTGGGTGTATTTTAGGGTGATTAGAGAGACGATCAGATCCCGTTTCGCTTCGGGAGTCAGGTTCTTATTAGCGGTGGGCAGGTTCTCCAGCAGGCTCTCGTCGATCTTCAGTTCGTTTCTTCCCTGCTCGAAGGTAACGCCGAACACGTCCTTGTGCTCCACAGGAGCTGGCACATAGTTGGGATCGATCTTAACCACGTTGTAGCTGCCTTTCCGCTTCTCACGCAAGATCTCCAGGGCCTCGTCGGTATAGCCGGGAGCGATGACGCCATCGGAGACTTCCCGCTTCAGGAGCAGAGCGGTTTCCTTATCGCACACGTCAGAGAGAGCGGCCCAGTCTCCGTAGGAGGACATCCGGTCCGCGCCACGGGCGGCAGCGTAAGCAGAAGCGATGGGAGAAAGCTCCAGATCATCCACGAAGTAGATCTTCTTCAAAGTGTCGGAAAGGGGCACGTACACAGCGGCGCCGGCAGGGCTCACATGCTTGAAGGAAGCAGCGGCGGGCAGACCGGTAGCAGCTTTCAGTTCCTTAACCAGCTGCCAGCTGTTGAGGGCGTCCAAGAAGTTGATGTAGCCGGGCTTGCCGTTCAAAACTTCCACAGGCAGCTCGCTCCCGTCCTTCATAAAGATCCGGGAGGGCTTCTGGTTGGGGTTGCAGCCGTATTTCAAAAGCAGTTCGTTAGCCATGACAGAATTCATCCTTTCCCAAAGCTCACTGGTTTTTGTTGACGATCCGGGTCTGGGTCTGCCCGTTCTCCAAATCGATGGTCCGCACGAACAGAGACACTTTGTTGTCCTGATTCAGATTCTCCCACAGAGCAGCGGTAAACTGATCGATATCCCCTTCCAGCGCCACGGGAGTGGGCTCTCCCTCATAGGAAGGAATGGGATTGCCATCGCACTTGTAGGTGTGGATAAAGTGGCCCAGGCCCGCCTTGGGCTCGTACTCGAAGAAGAACCGCTGAGACATTTCCGGGTCCCCGTCGGTGCTCTTCAAAATGGACAGCTTGTAGGTGAAGCTTCCCTCTTTCCGGCTGACGATACCGGAAATACGGGGGGTGTAGTTGGGGCCGTCGGGCTCGAAAGTGCGGGTGCGCAGGGCTTCCTCAAAAGTCTTGCCCTCCTGCATAAAGTCGTAGATGGTGTCGGTCTGGTCGCCGTTGGTGACGATGGTATCCTCTCCCAGCACACGCACGGGAGCGTAGATCACCAAAGAGGGATCGCTGAGCTTGGCGGGGTCGAAAGCCTGGGTGCGGATGCCTTCCCCTTCTTCCACGAACACCCGGTTGCGGCTGTTCTCACTGCGACCCATGATGAAGTAGGCAATCACTGCCTGCTTGCCGTCCTGGCTTTCCCCGATGACGATGCCCCGGCCGGGATAGCTGTTCCCCGCCAGGTCCTGCTTAATATCCACTGGTTTCA
>HF972671.1:41431-47771 GCA_000432995.1 Clostridium sp. CAG:1013 | reverse complement strand
CTTTATCTTTATACAATTATTCTGCGATGTGTACCACGCCGTCCGAAACGGAGAGTTTGCCCTGACAGAACAGGGAAACCGCCTTGGGCAGCAGGATCCACTCAGCCTCTTCCATCACACGTTTTTGCAGGATCTCGGGAGTATCGCCCTCCCGGATCTCCACCGCTTTTTGCAGAATGATGGGACCGCCGTCGCACACCTCGTTGACGAAATGCACAGTGGCGCCGGTGACCTTCACGCCCCGTGCCAAAGCAGCCTCGTGGACATGGAGCCCGTAATACCCCTTGCCTCCAAAGGAAGGCAGCAGGGCGGGATGCACGTTGATGATCCTGTTGCGGAAAGCCTCCACAAAGTTGTCCCCGGTGATGGTCAGGAACCCTGCCAGCACCACCAGTTCCACTCCCCGCTCCTTGAGAGCGTCGATAAGGGCCTGGCTGTACTCCTCCACAGAGTCGTAATCCTTCCGCCGCAGGGTGATAGCTTCGATACCGGCGTTTTTCGCCCGCTCCAAAGCGTAAGCGTCAGGCCGGCTGGAAATGACCACACGGAGCTGGCCGTTCACGATCTCACCGGCGGCTTGGGCGTCGATGAGCTTTTGCAGGTTGGTCCCGCCGCCGGACACCAGCACGCCGATGTTCAGCATAGCACAACCCCCTCGTCTCCGGGCACCACTTCGCCCAGGACAACGACCTCTTCCCCAGCGGCCTTAAAGGCATCCATAGCTTTCTGAGCGGTGTCCTTGGAGACAGCCACGCACAGGCCTACGCCCATATTGAAGGTGTTGAACATGTCACGCTCCGGGATATTGCCCACTTTCTGGATCAGGTCAAAAATGGGCTTGACCGGCACAGCGGCCTTGTCGATCTTAGCGGTGAGGCCGTCCTTCAGCATACGGGGGATGTTCTCATAGAAACCGCCGCCGGTGATGTGGGAAATGGCCTTCACGTCCGCAGCCTCGATAGCTGCCAGCACAGGCTTCACATAAATCCGAGTGGGAGTAAGGAGAGCCTCTCCCAAAGTGCCGCCCAACTCGTCATAATGCTTGGCCAGGATCTCCTTGTTGACCTCGTCGTCGGCACCGATGCCGAACACTTTCCGCACCAGGGAGAAACCATTGGAATGGACGCCGGAAGATTTCACTCCCAGCAGCACGTCCCCAGCTTCCAGCCGGGAACCGTCGATGATCTTTTTCTTGTCCACCACGCCAACGGTGAAGCCTGCCAAGTCGTAGTCCTCCTCAGGCATCATGCCAGGATGCTCCGCGGTCTCGCCGCCGATCAAGGCGCAGCCAGACTGGACACAGCCTTCCGCAACACCCGCCACGATCTCAGCGATCTTTTCCGGGAAGTTTCTTCCGCAGGCAATGTAGTCCAGGAAGAACAGGGGCTTGGCGCCGCAGCACACTACGTCATTGACACACATGGCCACCGCGTCGATGCCGATGGTGTCATGCTTGTCCAGCAGCATGGCAATCTTCAGCTTGGTGCCCACACCGTCGGTGCCGGAGACCAACACAGGCTCTTCCATACCTGCAAGGTCGGGCTGGAACAAGCCGCCGAAACCGCCGATACCTGAGACCACCCCAGGAATTACCGTGCGCTTCACGTGCTTCTTCATCAGTTCTACGGATTCATAACCCGCGGTCACGTCCACGCCCGCGGCCTTGTAGCTGTCGCTGTAACTTTTCATTGGTTTTTACACTCCCAAATTCGTTAGTCTATGGCGCTCAGATGGCCCAGCTTCCGTTCTCAAAGATCTTCACGGCTTTGCCGTCCCGGGCGTAACCGGAAACGCTCAGTTCCGGGCAGCCGATCATAAAGTCCACATGGATGATGGAATCATTGATGCCCCGGGCTTTCAATTCTTCCCCGCTCATGTTCTCGAAGCCGGGGATCACCTCATTAAAACCGTGGCCCAAGGCCACATGGCAGGCAGCGTTCTCGTCGAACAAGGTGTTGTAGAACAAGATCCCTTCCTGATAGATGGGAGACTCCACAGGCACCAGCGCCAGCTCGCCCAGCATGGCAGCACCCTCGTCCATGGAGATCAACTTTTCCAGCAGCGCCTGACCCTGCTCCGCTTTACAGGAGACCGCCTTGCCGTTTTCAAAGGTAATGGAGAATTTGTCGATCAAGTTCCCCTGACAGGAAAGGGGCATGGTAGAGACCAGAGTTCCCTCGCAGCGTCCCCGCATGGGAGAGGTGAAAGCCTCTTCCGTGGGCATGTTGGGGTTGAAGAAAGTGCCGTCGAGCAGGGTGTCCCCACCGCCGTGCCACTGAGCTCCGGGGATCAGCCAGCACTTGAAGTCCGTGCCGTTGGGCGCCTGGTAATGGACATAATCCAGATCCAGAGCGTTGAGTTTCTCGCAGTGGCTTTTCAGCTGAGCATTGTGAGCTTCCCACTCTGCCACAGGATCGTTGCTCTCGGTAACACGCACGGTTTTCAGAATAGCCGCCCACAGCTTTTCCACCGCAGCGCTGGTACGCTCTCCGGGGAACACCTTCTTGGCCCACTTCTTGGAGGGCACTGCAATGATGGTCCACTGGTTCTTGTTGTCCATGGCTTCCCGGTAGGGCTTGAACACCCGGCCACGGGCAGCACTGGCCTTTTGCAGCTTCTCCACGTTGACACCCTTCAGACCGTCAGGATCTTCGGAAGAAATGTGAATCAACGCAGGCAGCGTGTCCACAAAATGCTGCTGCCGGGCCTTTTCCCACTCTGCCACCTGGGAGAGCTGAGTCACGGTCTCGTGACGGTATTTCAGCTTTGTGAACACCTGGTCACTCCACTGAAACATCACCCATTTTGCTCCCGCCCGATAGGCTTCTTCCGCCACCATCTCGGCGAACTCGTGCTGCTCTACCTCGGCGTAAATGACGCAGCCCTGGCCTTTTTTCAAAGCCGCACCGCAGCGCACCGCCAGCTGAGCATATTTGCGCATAACAGACTTTTTCAAGGATGGTTCCCCTTTCTCGCCCCAGAAAGGGGCGTCTCCGTCATTGACTTACAGCTCGTTTACTTTCTCCTGAAGAGCGGCGTTCTTCTTCACCACACCTTCGGCCATGTCCTTCTTCATCTGGGCAAGCTGAGAAGCCAGACCCTCGTCGGAGAGAGCCAGCATCTGGCAGGCCAGGATAGCGGCGTTGTCCGCACCGTCAATGGCCACTGTTGCCACCGGGATGCCGGAGGGCATCTGCACCGTAGCGAGAAGAGCGTCCAGGCCATCCAGAGTGGATGACTTCACCGGAATGCCGATCACAGGCAGAGTGGTGTGGGCAGCCAGCACGCCGCCCAGATGGGCAGCCTTACCCGCCGCGGCGATAATGACACCAAAGCCTTCTTCCTTAGCGTTCTTGGAAAACTCCGCCGCCAGGTCAGGAGTCCGGTGAGCGGACATGACCCGCACCTCCACCGGAATACCGAAGCTCTTCAGCCGCTTGATTGCAGGAGCCACTACCGGGAAATCGCTGTCGCTTCCCATGATCACCGCAACTTTTTTGCTCATATCGATCCCATCCTTTCCTAAAAACAAACATTCAGCAAAAGTATACACTGAAATGGGGAAAAGTGCAAGGTGTGCCCGGATCTACAAATTAAGAAAATAGAAAAGGAGCCGCCGCGTTTCCGCGTCAGCTCCTTGCGAGAACCATGATTTAGTTCTTGGGATCTTCCGCCACCAGCTCTTTCAAAGATGTAGCAAGTCCTGCCAAACTCTGAATGTTGGAGGGAATGATGATCTTGGTTGCCTTGCCGTCGGCGGCCTTTTCGAAGGCTTCCAGGCTCTTCAACGCAATGACCTGATCCGAGGGGGCAGCCTCGTTCATCAGTCTGATAGCGTCTGCCATTGCCTTCTGGACGGACAGGATTGCTTCCGCCTCGCCTTGAGCCTCTCGGATCTTGGTCTCTTTAATGGCTTCGGCCCGCAGCACTGCGGATTCCTTCTGGCCCTCAGCGATCAGAATGGCGCTGCGCTTCTCGCCTTCCGCGTCCAGGATCTTGGCCCGGCGTTCCCGCTCGGCCTTCATCTGCTTTTCCATGGAGTCCTGGATCTCAGCGGGCGGGATGATATTTTTCAGTTCCACCCGGTTCACCTTGATGCCCCAAGGATCAGTGGCTTCGTCCAGGATCACTCGGATCTTGGAGTTGATCACGTCACGGGATGTGAGGGTGTGATCCAGTTCCATCTCGCCGATGATGTTCCGCAGCGTGGTGGCAGACAGGTTCTCAATAGCGGAAATGGGGTTCTCCACACCGTATGCGTAGAGCTTAGGATCGGTGATCTGGAAATAGACCACCGTGTCGATCTGCATGGTGACATTGTCCTTGGTGATCACCGGCTGGGGCGGGAAATCGATGACCTGTTCCTTCAGGCTCACCTTTTTGGCGATCCGGTCCAAGAACGGAATTTTTACATGAAGGCCCGTTCCCCAAGAGGCGTGAAACGCTCCCAAACGCTCCACCACGTACGCATGAGCCTGGGGCACGATCTTGATGTTGGCGATAATCACCGCCAGCACGAACACCACCAGCACCACTATCACAAACATAGTCGTAAACAAAGCAGGATCCATCATACGGTCATCTCTCCTTTTTCCTCTTGATTCGCCGCTTCCACAGGAAGCACCATCAATTTGACTCCCTCAATACGTTCAATTCGCACCTTCGTGCCGGCTTCTATTTTTCCGTCTGGCAGCAGAGATCTGGCAGCCCAGCTTCCGCCCATCACAGCTACCCGTCCGGCAGCCATCACGTTGTCGATGTCCTGGATCACGATGCCAGTGGCTCCCACCACCCGGTCGGCATTGGTGCGTTCACGGCGGCGGTTCAAAAGGCGCTTTGCCAACGGCCGCGTAAAAGTCAATGCCAGCATGGAGACTCCCAGGAAGATCAGGATCTGGAACCAGGCAGGGCCGCCCAGCATGCTGATGATCAGCGCGGCGATGCCACCAGGCACGAACCACACCGACACCAGACTGGGCACAATGGCTTCCACCACCGCAGCCAAAATAGTCACTCCCAGCCAGACAAAATCCATCACGTTCATAGGCATTCCCCTTCCCTACATCGCTCCCAAAACACAGGCGCGAATTCTTATATTTACTATACACTATCTACAAAAGAAAAGCAAGAAAAACCTATTTATCCGCCTTTCCAAATCCTGCCGCTACAAAAAAGTCCGCTGTCCGTCGCACAAGGCAATAGACGGCGGCAAAAGACGCTACGGATCTTGCCGCAGACGAAGAAAGGTCAGATTCACCTCTCCGCTGCGAGCTGTGGTAGTGCCGGAATAAGTTAAGAAAAAAGAGGTGGGTGTAGGAGCCTGAATGATAAAAAATGCTGATCCCACTGCGCTGGAACCATTTGCCGTGGTGGCAAAATACACACTGCTTTCCAAACGAGCCGCCCCATTGTACGTGGGCGTGACCTGCAAATACCCCGGCTGGCTCAACGTCGCGGACACCTTGTAGGAGGTGAGATAGTTTCCCGGCTGCAAGGCAATAAGCTGACTATTCGGCTGGGTAATTTCTCCTGTGGGGTCCGTGGCCTGAGGCAGCAGGGAAATCGTCTGGCCTGGAGAGAATTGGGCCTCATAGGTATAAAAAGACGCGGCGCTGTCTTGAGGCACGGTCCCCTCAGGACCAGTAGACCCTGTGGGACCGGTGGGTCCGGTTGGGCCTTGTTCTCCCTGAGGACCAGCAGCTCCCGGAAGACCAGGCTCTCCCTGAGGCCCAGTTGGTCCTGTGGCTCCTGTTGGACCCGTGGGACCTGTCGCACCCTGTTCTCCCTGGGGGCCGGTTGCACCAGGAAGACCGGGTTCTCCCTGAGGTCCAGTCGGTCCTGTGGCCCCCGTAGGACCCGCGGGACCTGTCGCGCCCTGTTCTCCTTGGGGGCCAGTAGCTCCGGGAAGGCCGAGTTCTCCCTGTGGTCCAGTTGGTCCTGTGGCCCCCGCTGGCCCCGTGGGACCTGTCGCACCCTGTTCTCCTTGGGGGCCAGTTGCGCCAGGAAGACCAAGCTCTCCCTGTGGTCCAGTTGGTCCTGTGGCTCCCGTTGGGCCCGTGGGACCTGTCGCGCCCTGCTTCCCTTGGGGTCCGGTTGCACCAGGAAAGCCGGGCTCTCCCTGAGTTCCAGTCGGTCCTGTGGCTCCCGTGGGACCGGTGGGGCCAGTTTCCCCAGTGGCTCCTGTTGGACAGAAAAACGGAGGCGGGCATGGGCAGCGACAAGGTCTGCCATACCAATAAATATGGTCCATGATGTTCGCCCCTTTTGTGTCATGTTTTCTTTCCAGTGTATGCCCACGGCGGAGAAAAGGTGAACACAAAACGGGTCCCCGGCATACCCG
>HF972671.1:33612-41383 GCA_000432995.1 Clostridium sp. CAG:1013 | reverse complement strand
TATTCGATGTTTTCGCCCAGGGTGCCCTGGCTCTGAGCGGTAAGGTAGGCATTGATAAAGCCGTCCAGATCGCCGTCCATAACCCCGTTGACGTTGCCGGTTTCAAAGCCGGTGCGGTGATCCTTCACCATAGTGTAAGGCATGAACACATAGGAGCGGATCTGGCTGCCCCAGGTGATCTCCTTCTGCTCGCCCTTGATATCGGAGATCTTTTCCAGGTTCTCACGCTCTTTGATCTCCACCAATTTGGCAACCAGCATTTTCATGGCCACTTCCCGGTTCTGATACTGGCTGCGCTCCACCTGGCAGGAAACCACGATGCCGGTGGGGATATGGATCAAACGCACAGCGGAAGAGGTCTTGTTAACCTTCTGTCCGCCGGCGCCGCTGGCGCGGTACACTTCCATCTTAATATCCTCGGGAGGAATCTCCACAGAGTTGTCCAGCTCCATTTCCGGCATGACTTCCAAGGAAGCAAAAGAGGTCTGCCGTCTGCCTGCCGCGTCAAAGGGAGACACACGCACCAACCGGTGCACACCTGCCTCGCTCTTCAAATAACCGTAGGCGTTCTCTCCCTCCACCATGATGGAAGCGCTCTTCAGACCAGCCTCGTCTCCGTCCAGGTAGTCCAGAGTCTCCACTTTGTAGCCGTGACGCTCCGCCCAGCGGTTGTACATGCGGAACAGCATCTCCGCCCAGTCCTGGGCCTCCGTGCCGCCGGAACCGGCGTGGAAGGTCAAAATAGCGTTATTCTTATCGTATTCCCCGGTGAGCAGAGTGGCCAGCTTCATGGAAGCAATCTCACTCCGGATAGATTCGATCTCCGCTTCCGCTTCTTCCACCAGAGAGAGGTCCTCCGCCTCGTCGCCCATCTCGATGAGAGCCATGCAGTCCCCTGCCCGGCTCAGCAATTTCTGATATGCGTTGTCCTTGTCTTTCAGCGCGGCCATCCGCTGGGTCACTTTCTGGGCCAGTTCCATGTTGTCCCAAAAACCGGGCTCGGCAGACTTGTGCTCCAGCATGTCCACCTCTTCCCGCAGCTTTTCCAGACCCAGGGCCTGCCCCAGATCCTCCAACGCCTTTTCCTGTTCTTCCAGCTCCCGTTTCAATTCTTCAAATTGCAGCATAGCGACCTTTCCTTCGTCGTAAGAGTTTCTTTCGCTATTATACTGGATATGGAGAAAAAAAGCAAACCATATCTTTATCACCCTTGTCCAAACCGTGAAAAATATTAACAGACTGAAAATTCAGGGGGTTTTCGTTGCGCTTTGGGAAAGAATCGTGTAGAATAGATGTAATCACAAATTTTGTATAAAGGAAAGGATCGCTCATGCTGGATTATACTGGGATCAAGTGCCCCGTGTGCGGGGTGCCCTTCCGCTCGGGAGACGACATCGTGGTCTGCCCTCAGTGCGGAGCTCCATATCACAGGGCTTGTTATCAGGAAAAAGGCAAGTGCATCTTCGACGATCTGCACCAGGAGGACAAAGCCTGGGAGCCTCCCGCTCCCCCCAAAGCTCCCGATCCCCGGGCAGAGATCAAGGATCAGGAGTGCTCTGTCTGCGGTACACTCAACGCTCACAGCGCCCTTTTCTGCAACCGCTGTGGTGCCTCTCTCACTGGCGAGCCCCAGCAGTATCGGAATTCTAACCCTACCAAGGACCGCGAGTCCGGCCCCTACGGCCAAACGCCTCCCCAGCAGCCCGGAGCTTTCGGCGGCTTCGGAGGATTCCCACCGCCACGGACAGGCTACGGAAGCGCTGTGCCCCCCTTCACTTATGACCCCATGGGAGGAGTCTCCCCCGCAGAGATGCTAGACGCCAATGTGACATTTGGGGACGCTTCCAAGCTGGTAAAACTGAACACCGCCTATTACATGCCTGTGTTCCGCTATATCAAGCAGACGGGGAAAAACAAATTCAACTTCATGGCGTTTTTGTGTTCCGGAGCGTGGCTGCTTTACCGCAAGCAGTACAAGTGGGGCGCTATTATTACGTCCATCATGCTGGCGTTGTTTATCGCCTGCCAGGCCACGTTTTACCTTGTGACCGTCCCCACCATGTACAGCATGATGGAATCGGTAGGTATTGACATCACCCAGATGGTCAACCCCACTTACGAACAGAGCCTTGCCATGTCCCAAATGATGATGGAACAACCCATCTTGTACTTCTACCTGTGTCTGCCGCTGCTTTGCGCCCTTGCCATGCTGGTGGTGATGATCGTGGTAGGAGTGCGGGGTAATAAAATGTATATGCGCCACTGCATCCGCACGGTTCAGCAGGTGAAAGCCGCTGGAAACGACGGTGACCCCAACATGACCCTGGACGCCAAAGGCGGCGTGAACACTTCCGTAGCCATTTGTGTGTTCGTGTGTTACATGCTGGTGCTCAACATCCCCCTCTGGCTATTGTAAGCCGGAAATGCTCTTTAGGAGGAGATCTGTAATATGAAAAAAGTACGCAAAGCGGTGATTCCCGCGGCTGGACTGGGTACACGTGTGTTGCCCGCCACCAAAGTGATGCCCAAGGAAATGCTCCCCATCGTGGACAAGCCAGCTATCCAATATATAGTGGAAGAAGCAGCGGCAGCTGGTATTGAGGATATCCTCATTATCACCAACCGGGGCAAGGGCCTGCTGGAGGATCATTTTGACCGGGCCCCTGAGCTGGAACGCCGTCTTTCCGGCGACCCTGCCAAGGAAGCCATTTTAAATGAGATTGTAGGCATCTCCAAGCTGGCCAATATTTTCTACGTGCGTCAGAAAGAGACCAAAGGTCTGGGCCATGCCATCGGCTGTGCTCGGGAATTCGTGGGAGACGAACCCTTCGCCGTCCTCTATGGTGACGACGTTATCCTGGGTGAGGACCCTGCTTGCGGACAGCTGATGCGAGCATATGAGCAGTTTGGCAGCGGTGTGGTAGGCGTGAAAGAGGTTTCCCGAGAGGCTATCTCCAGGTATTCCTCCCTGAAAGTAGACCACATTCAGGACAACTATTTCCGCTGCACCGACATGATCGAGAAGCCCAAGCCCGGAGAGGAACTTTCCCTGTATTCCATTCTGGGCCGGTGCGTGCTTCCCCCGGAGATCTTCGACATTCTGGACAAGACTCCTCCCGGAGCCGGCGGGGAAATTCAGCTCACCGACGCCATGTGCACTTTGGCCCGCCGTGACGGGATGATTGCCGTAGACTTCACCGGCACCCGCTACGACATGGGCAATAAGCTGGGCATTATGCAGGCCAGCGTGGAAGTGGCCCTGAATCATCCGGAGATCGGTAAGGACTTCCGGGCTTATTTGAAGGAGCTTTGCAAGACCCTGTAATCGCGTGAAGAGGCTGGCGGAAAACCCGCCGGCCTTTTTTGAAAGGTGGATTTTCCATGGAGCTTTGGGACCTGTACGATGAGCAGCGGAGGTTGGTGGGGACCGACCACATCCGGGGTGAGGAACTTCCAGACAACTGCTTTCACCTGGTAGTTCATGTGTGGATCAAAAACAGCAAAGGAGAGTATCTGATCTCCCAGCGTGCCGCCGACCGTCCTACCTTTCCCCTACTGTGGGAATGTGTAGGAGGATCAGTCCTCAAGGGAGAGACCAGTTTGCAGGGCGCTCTTCGCGAGGTAAAAGAGGAAGTGGGGCTCGATCTGGACGGACGTACTGGGAAAGTGATTTTCACCAAGATCCGCAAAACCGTAGGTCAAGTAAAATGCAACGACATCATGGACGTGTGGCTGTTCCCCTACAACGAAGAAGTCCTTTTGGAGAAAGCCACCACCCGGGAAGTATCCCAAACCCGGTGGGCAAGCTATGAGGACATCCGAAAACTGTGGGAACAAAACCTGTTCGTTCCAAGCCTGTATTACTTCTTCGGACTCGAAAATGTGTGACAGAGAGCGAATTCTTGTTTTTTCAAGAATTTCCTTGACTTTTCTCGGAAGCGTGCTATAATAATTCTGTTTGATTTTCGTTAGTTTCTAACGATCATTCATCCTTGCTCCGGGACAAACTCAACTGCCCGGGGCCAAAAGACCAAAAGGAGGTGCAATACAAATGGCAGAGGGAAAGAACCTGTACGAGACCGTCATCGTCACTTCCGCCAAGCTGGGGGAAGAAGGTAGCGCTGAGCTCGTAAACAAGTTCAAGGCTCTTATCGCAGAGCACGGTACTGTTGAAAGTGTTGACGATTGGGGGAAGCGTCGCTTCGCCTATCCCATCGCGAAACAGACCGAGGGTTATTACACCCTGATCAACTTCGAGAGCAATCCTGAGTTTACCGCCGAGCTGGACAGACGGTATCAGATCACTGACGGCATCCTGCGTACCATCATCGTCAAGCGGGACCCCCGTCACGTGAACGCCCTGAAGGCTCAGAAAGCCCAGAAGGCTGAAGAGAACAACATCGATGTGGAAGCCATTGCCGTGGAAGCCGTTGAGGCTCCCGCCGCGGAATCCGCAGAGTGATCTTACGGAAAGCGAGTGCTGAAAAATGCTGAATGTTGCCGCGATCGTGGGAAGGCTTGCCGCTGACCCCGAACTGAGACACACCCCTTCCGGTGTGGCCGTCACGTCCTTTACTCTGGCTGTTGACCGCAGCTACGCCAAGGCCGGCACCGAGCGTCAGACCGATTGGATTGACGTGGTGGCTTGGAGATCTACCGCAGAGTTTATCTGCAAGTACTTCACCAAGGGCCAGTTGATGGCAGTGACCGGTTCCCTGCAAACTCGCAGCTATGAGGACCGCAACGGCAACAAGCGCAAGGCCATGGAGATCGTGGCCAACGACGTGAGCTTCGTGGGCTCCAAGCGGGACAACGGTTCCGCCGGCGGAGATTATGGCCAGGCCGGATACGGTCAGCCCTCCCCCGCCCCCCAGCAGCGTCCTTCCGCTTTCAGCGAGCCTGCTCCCGCCTATTCCAGCGGAAGCAGCGAGGATTTTGAAGAGATCCTGGGGGACGACGATCTCCCCTTCTGATGGCTTTCACCGGAAGAAACCTCTTCACCTAAATTTTGTAAAGGAGGCTTTTTGGCATGGCTGATAGACCCGAAAGAGAAGTCCGCCGCGGCGGGCGCAAGGGACGCAAAAAGGTGTGCAGCTTCTGCGTGGACAGAGCTGAGTTCATCGATTACAAGGACGTGGCCAAGCTGCGCCGTTTCATCTCCGAGAGAGGCAAGATCCTCCCCCGTCGTGTGACCGGCACCTGCGCGTATCATCAGCGCGCTCTGACTGTGGCCATCAAGCGCGCCCGTCATCTGGCGCTGCTGCCCTATACCAGCGATTGATTTTTCGTTGAGAAAATCAGGAGACTTTCCGCTTTTGCGGAAGGTCTCTTTTCTCTTTTATCCCACAGAAAGGACCGCCTATGAAATACTTTGATACCCACATCCACTTTTTCCCGGACAAGTTGGCCGGGAAAGCCCTTCCCCGCCTGCGGGAGATCAGCCAGTGCGAAACCTTCAGCGACGGCACCCGGGCGGGCACCTTGAACAACATGGAGAAATGGGGCTGCGCTGGTGGTATGGCTCTGCACATTGCCACTAACGCTCACCAGCAGACCTCCGTCAACGATTTCGCCAAGGAATCCCAGCACGACAATATCTACTGTTTCGGCAGCGTGTATCCCTTTGCAGAAAATGCTTTAGAAGAGCTGCGCCGGATCAAAGATATGGGACTGTACGGCATCAAGCTCCACCCGGACTACCAGGAGTTCTTTATCGGGGACGACGCCGCCATGCCCATTTACGAGGAAGCGGAGCGCCTGGGGCTGACCATCGCCTTCCACACCGGCCGGGATCCCTACTCTCCCCACTTGGTCCATTGTCCTCCCGACGTGCTGGGGAAGATTGCCGACCTGTTCCCCCGACTGACCATTATTGCCGCCCATATGGGAGGCATGGAGATGCCCCAGGAAGCGGCCAAGCATTTGGTGGGAAAGAAAAACGTGTACTTTGACACCGCTTTCGCCTCTCATTTTTTAAACGCTCAGGAGCTTACCGAGCTGATCCATCTCCACGGAGCGGACAAAGTGCTTTTCGCAACTGACTGTCCTTGGAGCACCCTTCCCGATGAGAAAGCTCTGCTGGATGCCGCAGACTTGACGGAGTCGGAACGGGAACAGATCGCCTATCGCAACGCGGAACGGCTTTTTGGCATCACTGTTTGACTTTTCCCCGGAAAACGGGTAGAATAAAAGAAACTCTCCCGTGAAAAGGGGCCAAGTCATGAAGAAAGCATTTTCCTTGCTGCTTGCCGCGGCTTTGTGTGTCTTGTGCGCTGGATGTACCCAGCCGGACTCCCAAACCCTGGACTTGTACCAAGGCTACGGAAACAATTTGAAATTGATTCACCTCAATGCCAGCTCCGCCGAAAAGCAGGAGCGGATGGACGCCTTTGCTCAGGTACTGGAAGATTCCCAGCCTCTGGACAAGGACTTCTCCCTGTTTGCCTACTATCCGGACTACTGCCTGGAACTGAAAAAGACTGGTCAGGCGTCCTGCGTAGCAGTGGTGGACGTAAACGGCGAATACATCGACTTCTACTATGTGGGAGAGGATGTGGCGGCAGAGCCGCAGCTGTACCGTTCCAATGTAACGGCAGACCAATTCCGCAAGCTGGTGCATCAAAGCTAAGTCATAAATACGTGCAAAAAGGGCTGTTGCTATTAGCAACGGCCCTTTTTTTACAATAATTCCGTTCTCTCAGCGGATGGCGTACCGTGCCCGCTCCAGGTCTTTCTTTTTTACAAACACCTGAAACAAGGTACCGTGGCGGGAGTTTACCCCCAGGTTCCCGGTGCGTCTTGCTCCAGCGCCCAGTTCCTGACTCTTGGTTTCGTAGGGGATCCCCTCCCCCTCCAGCTTAGCGATCACTTGAGCAAACCTGACAGCGTCGCTGCACACGGTCAATTCTACCCAACGGTTGAACAAAAACATGCACTCTTCCACCTTTCCCAAACTGACATCCGCTTTGGCCTCCGTATCCCATTGACTTGGTGGCATTGTAAGAGGACCTTTCACCCCAGCCGTTCCAACTTTCCCCCACAGGGACATCGGTAGCGTTCCGGATGCTTCACCGCTTTTGACATGCGCCGCCGAGGGATCACTGCCCCGCAGGACTGGCACCTGAGAAGATATTTTACCGGGTCTTGGCGCAGCCGCTGAGGCTGCCCTTCCAGGGTCACCGTTCGCTGAATATCCAGCCCTAGGGCATCCCCAGCTTTAGCGGCATATGCCTTCCACCGCTTCCCATGATTCAAGCAGCCATAGCAGGTGTGGAGGAGTTCGTGGACCAGAGTGGTGCGCAGCAGCTCCTGATCCTCCAAAATAAAGGCCGACACCTGGATGGTGAACACTCCATTCTTGCGGACACAGCATCCCAGCCGCCGCTGCGCCCGAGTATTCACTTCCACCTGAGGGAGGATTTCCCGGGAAATAGGGATCCCCAGACTTAGAAGGGCTTTCTCCTGTTCCAGCAGCATAGCGTCCAATTCCTGCTGTGTCATGTCATCCCCTCCTTTTGCCGTTTTAGGATACACCCATTCCCTAAAAAACACAAGGGGGCCACCCTTTGAAGAGTGTCCCTCTTGTGAAAAGCGGCAGATCAGTCCGCTAACTTCTTTGCCATCATGACCACCCGCTGAGCACAGTCCACCAGATCCTCACGGGTGATGTGGTATTTGTGGTTCTCGTCGTGGAGAGAGTCCATTAAATCCTTGTAGTCAATGGGACTGCCAGGCATCAGGATATCGTTCCCCGCTTTGATGGTCCCGGAGG